>JAPKGY010000045.1 GCA_026647385.1 Phycisphaerae bacterium
CACCTGCGGGCTCGCGGCCATGAGACGCTACTGTTCCACATCATGGCCCCGGAGGAATTGACGTTCGATCTGGGCAAGTGGTCGCAGTTCGAGGACCTGGAGTCTCCGGGCACGCGCGTCGAGCTCGATCCGGCCTCGATCCGCAAGATGTACCTGGAGGGAGTACGCGTCTTCCTGGATCGGCTGCGCGCCGGCTGCGGCGAGGTCCGGTGCGATTACGTGCCGCTGACGACGGATCAGCCGCTGGCGGACGCGCTGGCGTATTACCTCGCGCGCCGGGCGGCGCGGATGAAGTAGGACGAGTTGAGAATGGAGAACTGAGAAGGACCGCAGGTGTGATGGGGATCTCAACCGGATCGATGGAGCGGGTGGAGAGCCGCGGGCTTCAGGTCGCCACGGCGACTTGTTCATGGCGGCCCGCGCGGCTACTCGGCTGGGGCGGACCGCGCTTCCGCTCTTGTGAAGGCCGACTCAGTAACGGACGGCGTCGATGAGTTTTCTTGGTGCGGCATTTTTGTGGGCGATTCCGCTCGCGGCGTTGCCGGTGATCATCCACCTGCTGACGCGGCGGCGAAAGCAGGTGCTGCGCTGGGGGGCGATGCAGTTTCTTCGCGAGGCGGCCAGCCGGCGGCGGAGGCTGTGGCGATGGGAAGACTGGCTGCTGATGGCCCTGCGGACGTCGGCGGTGCTGGCGATGGTCCTGGCCCTGGCCCGGCCTTTGGTGCGCTCGCACTGGTTCGGGTCCGCCGGCGGACGCGACGTGATTGTGGTGCTGGATTCCTCGCTGTCGACGTCCCGGGTGAACGCGGGCGGAAACGGCGAGACTCGCAACGGCGCCCTGTTCGATGCGATGGTGCGGCGCGCCGATGAACTGCTCGGGCAATTGGGCGAGAGCGACGACGTGCGCGTGTTGCTGGCCTCGACCGCGCCCCGATGGTTGACCGAGGAGGCGGCTGCGGTGAATGCGGAGAACGCGGCCCGGCTGAAAGCCCGCTTGCACGAGTTGAAGCCGACGCTGGCGAGCGCGGATATGCCTCGCTGTCTTCTCGAGGCGATCGAGGCGGAGGGCGGCGCGGGCTCGCGGCGGGTGGTCACCGTGCTCACCGACCGGCAGGCATACGGATGGCGCGTGGGAGCAGCCGACGCCTGGCAGGCGGTGAAGCAGGCGGCGGAGGCGACGACGCCGCCGCCGGCGATCAACGTGGTGAGTCTTGGGGACGAAGCGGATGCGGTCGCGAACCTGTCGGTGGAATCGCTGTCAACCGGCAGGCCGATTCTCGCTCCGAGCGAGCCGGTGACGCTGACGGCGCAGATCCGCAACACGGGCAAATGGCCGAGCGAGCCGACGAGTGTGAGCTGGCGATCCGGTGAGGAGTCGCTTGGAGTGACGGCGCTCTCAGCGCTTCAACCGGGCGAGTTCACGACGGCGAGTCTGGTCTGTTCGTTCGCTTCAGTGGGCGTCCGGCCGATCGCTTGTCGAGTCGATCGGACCGACGAATTGCCCCTGGATAGCGGTGATGCGACCGTCGTCGAGGTCGTCGAGCACGTACCCATCCTGGTGATCGATGAATCCGTCCGGCCCGACCCGATCAAGACGGAAACGGGCTATCTGCTGGCGGCGCTGGGCCGACCGCCGGGCGGAGCGGAAGAAGGTTGGCGCTCGGTATTTGCCCCGAAGGTCGTCGACGTGGCGGGTGCCGCAGCGGTACGCCTGGAAGATTACAGAGCCGTCGTGTGTACGGGCGTCGCGCGCCTGCCGGACGATCTGCTGGGCAGGCTGGAGGCGTTCGTTCGGCAAGGCGGCGGTTTGTGGTGGGTGCTGGGCGAGCAGAGCGACCCGAGTTATTTCAATGAGAAGCTGTTTGCCGCGGGCAAGGGTTTGAGTCCGCTGGGGGTCGGTGAACCGATCGGAGACGCGGGTGATCGCGAGCAGGCTGTCCTGATCAATCCGCCGTCGCCCGATCATCCCGCGACTCGGCTGCTCGCGGATACGCAGCGGCTCGACGCGGACAAGGGGCGGATTCACCGGCGTCACCCGTTTCGCGCGGACCCGCAGGCTGCGAAGGTCGTCGTGTTGTTGAAGAGCGACGCGGGCGATGGGTTGGCGATCGAGAATCGGTTCGGGCGGGGGCGGGTCATCGTGCAGGCGGTGCCGATGAACGTCCACTGGAGCAACATGCCGCTGTGCCAGGCGTTCGTGGTGATGGTGCATGAGTGGCTGTGGTATCTGGCGGAGCCGACGTTCGGGCAATGGAACATCGAACCCGGGCAGATGCTGGCCTTGTCGCTGCCGGTGAAGGACGGGCAGGTGCCCGCGTCGGCGGAGGTTGAGACGCCCGCGGGGTTGACGGAGCGCATTGTTCCGGTCACGTCGAACGAACGGGTGGCCTGCCGTTTCGCGGACACGCTGCTGCCGGGTGAGTACATCCTGGCGGTTGCGGATGGCCGGGGCGGCAGGCAATCGTGGCCTTTCCACGTCAGACGCGACGTGCGCGAATCGGACTTGACCGCCTTGAGCGTGAGCGGTCGCCAGGCGCTGGCGGTCGGCGCGGGCGCGCGATTCGTGGACGATCCGCTGGTGGACACGCCGCAGGGCACGCGCACGCCCAGGGTGGAGCCGGTATGGAGCCTCCTGCTGGCGGCGATCGTGGCGTTCATGGTGGTCGAGTTGTTGCTGGCCGGTCGAATGACCCGGCGGCGTTGGGTGGCGGCCAAGGCGGTGACGATGGGCGACGCGCACATGTCGGCGCCGAGGGCGGCCGGCCATGCTCGAAAGAGGGAAAAAACTCTTGCTGGCTGACACGATGCAGACCGTGACCCGGCTGGTGTACGCCGGCCGATTCTCGACGACCACCCTGGTGGCGGCGGGCATCGTGCTGGCGCTGGTGGTCGGCGTGACGGTTTGGTTCGAGGCCCGCTCGGCCCGAAAGTGGATGATCGCGCCTCTGCTGGCGCTGCGGCTGACGGCTGTGGCGCTGGTGTTGTGGATGCTTTCCGAACCGACGATGCAGACCGAGGTCCGGCGGGAGCATCGCAAGGCCGTCTGCGTGTTGGTGGACGACAGCGCGAGCATGAGTGTCAGCGACGGCTTGCGCGAAGACAGGCCGGATGCGGACGCGGTGCGGTGGGCCCCGCCGGAGCATGCGGCGGGCGCGACGGAGGTCATGGACGGTCTGGATGGCGCCGCCGGCCTGCTGGCGGCGGCGGCAAAGGAACTCGATCGGATGGAGAGCCTTTGGCCGCTCGCGGAGCAGCAGGGACAGGCTGAGGCGGCCGCGGGCCGTGTGGAGCAACTGGTGAAGGCGGCTGTGGGGCGGTTGGACCGGGTGGCGGTCGATCGTAAAGCTGCCGGGGTGGTGTCGGCGGCGGATCTCTCGGCTGTTCGCGATGCGCTGTCGTCCTCGGCGGCGGAGGGAGCGGGCGAGTTGAGGTCGCTGGCACGACGTCGTGCGGGCGGCCAGGAGGAGGGCACGCTCGCGCGGATCGCCGACTTGCGACGGCTGCTGACAGTCGAGATGGCGCGGGTCAATCTGTTGGCTGACGCAACCGCGGAAAAGTTCGTGCGGCAGGCGTCACCGGCCACGGCGGATCGGTTCCGGGCGGACAGTCAGCGCAGCCGGCGGAACAAGGTAGGTGAGTGGATCCGAAGGGCGCAGCAGGATTGGCTGGGAGCGATCGAGCAGCGGGCCCGGGTGATGCGGTATCGGTTCGACGCCGGGGTGTTCAGCGCGTCGGCTGCCGACCTGACCCGCGCTGACTCGGCGGATGCGGATCGGGCGCTGCGGGGGACGGACCTGGCGGGTGCGATTCGGCAGGTGGCCCTGGATGCGGCCGGTGAGTCGCTGCAGGCGGTCGTGCTTCTAACCGACGGGGGACACAATGCGGACGACGATCCGCTGGAGGCGGCGGAGGCCACGTCGGGCCCGCCGCTCTACGTCGTGGCGATCGGCAACAGTCGGCCGCTGCGCGACGTGGTCCTGCACCACGTGCAGGGACCGCGGAACGTGTTCAAGAACGATCTGATCGTGATCGAGGCCATGGTGGATGCCCACGGATACAACAGCGAGGAACTGGCTGTCGATCTGCTGCGCGACGAGCAGGTGCTGGATACGCGGCGGATCCGGGTGACGTCGGATTCGTACGCCGGGCGGCTGAGCTTCCCGTACAAGGCGGAGACGACCGGCACGTTGAGTTTCCGGATGCACGTTCGGCCCATGCCGGAGGAAAAAGTTCGCGATAACAACGAAGCCGATCTGGTCGTCGAGGTGGCTGACGACAAAATCCGCACGCTGGTGGTCGATCGGCTGCCGCGATGGGAGTTCCGGTACCTGCGCAACCTGTTCAAGCGCGACCCGCATATGGAATACCAGGATGTCTTGTTGGAGAGCGAACAGGGCGGCGGTCGGCCTGCGCTGCCGAAGGATGTCGAGGAGTGGAGCCGCTTCCGGGTGGTGATCCTCGGCGACGTCGGCCCGACGGATTTGACGCCGGATCGACAGGAGTCGGTGGCGCGGTTTGTCGAGGAGCGCGGCGGCACGTTGGTCGTGATCGCCGGCGACGATGCGATGCCGGGGGCATACGTGGGAACGCCCATGGAGCGTCTGCTGCCGGTCGAGGCGTCGAACGGGCAGGAGGTCGGGCCGGACGGCTACGGTCTGCTCGTCACCGCGGAAGGGCGGTCCCTGTCCGCCATCCAGCTTTCGGAGGATCCGCTCGCGGACGAGCGGATCTGGCGCGATCAGGTGACGGTTTACAGGATTTCGCAGTACGCCAGGCCCAAGCCGAGCGCGCATGTGCTGATCGGCTGCGTGCCGCGGACCGGCGGCGAGCGGGCGGATCGTTCGATGCCCGCCTTTCTGTGCTGGCAGTACTGCGGACGAGGGCGGGTGGTGTATCTGTCCGCGCCGACGACGTATCGCCTGCGGCAATGGACCGGTGATACGTTCCATCACCGCTTCTGGGGACAGTTGCTGCGCTGGACGCTGGCCAGGGAAACCTCCGGAGGCTCACGGACGTGTCGGCTGGGCACGGATAAGAGCGGATACCCGGAGAACGAGGAGGTCCGGGCCGCTCTGCGACTGACGGACCTGTCGAGCAAGCCGGTGTCGGCCGCGAAGGTCAGTGTGGTTGCCCGACAGGACGATCGCGAAATAGCCCGCGTTGAGATGGTCGAGGACGAACAGACGCCCGGTGTATACAAGGGGGTGTTTGAGAGTCTGCCGGTGGGCGAGGTGACGTTGATCGCGGATGGGGAATCGATTCGGGATTTGCTGGCGAGTGAGAGTGTACCGGGCCCGGTCGAGACGCGCGTTCGGATCGAACCGAACGTCGCCCGGGAGTTGCGGAATACGCGCTGCAACCTGCCGTTGCTCAAACAGCTCGCGGATGCGACCGGCGGACTTCTGCTGCCGCCGACGGCTGTCAAGGCGACGATGTCGCAACTCGATCTCGATCCGAAGGTGACTTCGACCGTTTCGGAGCAGCCGCAATGGACGCAGTGGAAGTACCTGTGGTTGTTCATCGCGTGCTTGGGCGCGGAGTGGGCGCTGCGGAAGGGGACGGGGATGGCGTGAGCGGAAAGTGGAAAGTGGAGAGTGGAGAATGGAGAAAGGCTGTTTTCGGCTCGTGTGGTAACTTCGCCTGGATCTCGTGAGTGGTTTGATGGCGCTCCGGGGATCTGATCGGGAGCAAGGGTCATGTCCGAGATAACGTCCGTGATCGACGTGCCGGCTACCTTGGTCGAGCGGCTGCGGGCGGTACGCCGGCGCGATACCTGGATGCGGTTGGCTGAGGGTGTTGTCCTGACGTCTGCGGTGCTGGTCGGGGCGATGACGCTGGCGGCCGCATTCGATGGGCTGGTGGTGCTCTTCGACGTGCGTTGGCGCACACTGCTGACGGCGGTTGCCCTGGCGGCCGTGCTGGTCGTGTTCGTCCGCTTCTGCGTGGTGCCGGTTCTGGTCCGGCGGCGCTGGTCGGAGACGGCGCTCGAAGTCGATCGGGCGGTTCCCGCGCTCGAGGAGCGATGGACGACGGTTACGCAACTGGCGGAAAGCCGCGATCCGCCGGCGATCCGGGGAGCGGACGGGCTGATCGGGCAGGTTCGTCTGGAAGCGGCCCGATTGAGCGACAGGGTCGTTGCGTCGCGTGTGGTGACGCCCCGGGTGCTGAAGCGGCGAGGCCTGGAACTGCTGGCGGTGTGTGTGCCGCTAATTGCGGCGCTGGCGATCGCTCCGCGAACGACGAGCACGCTGCTCGCCCGATTCTGGATGCCCACGCATGCGATCACGTTGACGCGGATCACCGCGCCTGCCGGTCATTGCGTGGTGCCGAGGGGCGAGCCGTTGAAGCTTCGCGGGGAGTTGGCCGGCGTGATCCCGTCGAAGGCGATACTGCAGATGCGCCGCGGCGGCGAAGCTGAGGAGATGACGCTCGTTCCCGCGGGTGCGGATCGGCCGGCGGTCGAGTATGCGTTGTCGGCGGTCCAGGAGCCTTTTTCGTATCGTTTCCGCGCGAACGACGGGCAGACGCCCTGGTACCAGGTGGGTATCGAGGAAAGGCCGAGCCTCAGCGGAATTCTGTTCCGAATCACCCCGCCGGCCTACAGCAAACTGGCGGTCGACCAGCGCAACGAGATTCCGAGCCGAGTGCGGGCATTGAAGGGCAGCCGGCTCGAAATCGCCCTGCAAGCGAGCAAGCCGTTGGAACGCCTGTCGCTCGATCTGGGCAACCAGCAGTCCTGGCCACTGCCCATGACCGCGGGCGAGTGGTATCGGTTGGACCGGACCCTGGAGGAGTCGGTTGCGTTCACCGTGCGGCTGTTGGATCGGCATGGCCTGGAGAATCTGGCGCCGCCGAACTGCCGGATCGTGGTGTACGAGGATCAGCCGCCGCACGTTCGGATCACGTCGCCGGCTGACGAGATCGCGCTGCGTCCGGATGACAAGGTGGAGATCGAGTTCAAGGCTCGCGACGATTTGGGGGTCTCCGCGGCCCAGTTGATCGTGACCGTTGGCGAGGGCGATGAGGAGAAGGTGCTTAAGACGTCGGAGATCTCGTTGGGCGACCGGCAGGGGGGCAAGAGTGTCGAAGGGAAGACGACGCTCGATCTCAAGCAGTTCGATTTGAAGCATGGGCAGGTGCTGAATTATGCGATTCGCGTGCGCGACACGCGGGATACGGTGGCGGAGTCGTCGGCGGAAATCCGCGGCGATGAGGCTGCTTCTCAGTCGGCGGAGCGGGTGACGGGGGCGACGACCGCGCCGGCGGGTGCGGGGGATAAGGAATCGCAGCGGGCGACCGCCGAGCGCCAGGACTCGGGCGCGAGCGAGCCGAAACCGTCGCCGGCTGCGGGTGGCGGTCAGGCAAGTACGAGGCCCCAATCGCCCCAAGCGAGGACGGCCCAAACGGATCAGCCGGGCGCTGCCAGCGCGGCGGCTGGATTGACGAGCAAGCGCGAATCCGCGACGACGCAGCCGGCCGGCTCGTGCAATGCCGGGGGCAAACCGCCGCCGATCGGCCAAAGCGAGCGGAAGGAATGCAAACCTGCTGGACCAAAGGGTGAGATGACGCCTCCTCCGCCGAACGACATGGCCGGGCGCTGGCTGCCCAGTCCGGGCTGCCAGTGCTCGTCGAAGCAGAAGATCAAGGTGGAGCAGTGGGCGGGAAGTTATGAGGGGCAGGCCCGCGAGAAGCTGCAACTGGCGGTCGACCAGTATCTGAATCGGCTCAAGAAGGACCTGGCTGAGGCGGAAGGACCGGTGCTGGAGCTCCGCGCCGAGAGCGGGTCGGGCTCGAAATGGGACGAGGTCAAGGGTCGCAGGCTGGACGGTGCGCGGGAATTGCTCGGCGACGCGGAAAAGACGACGGCTGAGCTGCGGTCGGTGAGCAAGGATACGCCTTACGCCTTCGTCGGCCTGCAGCTTGATGAGATCGTGCAGTCGCACGTTACGCCCGCGCGGAAGGAACTGGGCGACGCAGCCATGTTCCCGGAGGACCCGGCCCGTCAGCGGTCGAGCTTCGACCAGGCGGCCCTGCACATCGCCGAGGCCCGGCGAATGCTCGGCGAGATCGTTCGGCGGTACGAGGATCTGAAACGCGAACAGAAGGCCGAGGACGTCGCGAAGCAATTGGCCAAGATGCATCAGATCTTCATCGAGGACATGCAGGCGCTGTTGAAGCTGATGCAGGGCCGTCCGAAGCTCAACCCGCGTTCCGGCGAGATCATCGAGGTGACCGACGCGTACCTGGAGAAAGTCAAGGAGTACTACGAGCAACTCAAGCAGTTGCTGGATCAACTGGCCAAGGAGATGGCCAAGGACCCGGATCTGCTGCGACGGCTGATGGCTCGAACTCGCCTGCAGGGCGTGACCCTGCGCGATCAGCTCACGTTGCTGTCGATCCGGCAGAAGCAGATCGCCGGCAACGTCGGTGAGTGGCACGGTTCCGGCGCCGCCGGCGCCGATGCGATGAAGCACCGGTTGCGGGAGCAGCACGCCCGGAGGCAGATCGAGCTGGCCGAATCAGCCGCCAAGCTGTACGAGAACGTGGACACATGGATTCCTCGCGGGCTCGATCGCGACGAAGGACCGCTGCTGGAAGCCCGGGACCTGGCGTCGAAGCTGGTCTTGGAAGGCAATGACCTCTCGAGAGAGGTTTCAGAAGGTAATGTCGACGATGTTCTGACGAAGGGAGAGGCCTTTCTGGGAAGCCTCCGGCTGTTGCAGGAACGACTGGCCGACGCCGGGCTCGACAACCCAAGTCATGAGAAGCTGGCTTTGTATATCGCCAATCGGATGGAGGAGATCGGCCGTCTGCGGATGCAGCAGGCCAATCTGCTCAAACAGATCGATGAAGCGAGGCAAGGTCAATTCGGCCGAGAGTCGGCCATTCCTCAGCGCGAGCTGGTCGCCGATACCGAACTGCTCGGCGTGAAACTTGCGGGCCTGGCTTCAGGCGGCCTGGGAGGGATGTCGCCGGAGATCGCACGCAAGGCCCGGGAACTGGGTGAGATGGTGCAAGTGACGATCCCGGCCGAGCAGGAGGCGGCGGTCAGGCTGTTGTTGAAATCAGAGACTCCACCCGCGCGCGACGCGGAGAACAGGCTGGTGGTGCGCTTCGATCGGGCGGAGCAACTGTTCGACGATCTGCTCACCGACGTCGAACAGGCGATCAAGGCGAAAGGGGCGCCGGAAGAGGTCTCCAAGCCGCCGACGCTCGAGGAACTGCTGAAGCGCCTGGAGAACGAAGCCAAGGCGTGCGAGAAGCTCGGGGCGGCAGTCGCGCTGAATATCAAAACGAACTTCGACTGGATGGGCGACGGCGACGGCGGCGGGTCCGGGAACGGATCGGGCGGTACGTCGGGCTCCGGACAGGATGGTTCGACCCAGCAGACGCAGCGCGGACAGGGGGGCGAACAGGGCAACCGCGACAAGTTCGCTCAGGCGATGGCCAAGGCGGCCCAGGCGATGGCCAAGCAAGAAAACGAAGGGCTCCGCGCACTGGCCGCGGCGCTGGCGGACTCGGCTCGCGGCGACAAGTCGTCGGGGAACGAAGCGCAAGGGCGGGACTGGAACGTGCTGGTCTCGCAACTCCAGGATGAACTGCGACAGATCCGCGACCACGTTCCTCCGGAGCAGTATCAGCAGGCGATCGACTCCTATTTCAAGTCAATCGCGGAGATGGTCGGCCACGAGCCGGTCGAACGATGAGGGCAGGACGTCATCGCTGGAAGATCGGCAGGAGCTGGTACGGGGGGCTGAGGGCGAGGACCGCCATCGCGGTCGTGTACGTCTGGCCGAACGTCGCGTCATGGTCGCGGCAGTCGCGATCCCACGAACCGTCACGGTTCTGATTGGAGATCAAGGTCCGCACCAATACCGGGTAGAACTCGCGCCAGTATCCGCCGCCGAGCTGGAACATGGCTTGGCTGCTGTAAAAGGCGGAGTAGAAGAATCGTTTAAGGCAGATTTGTTGTGCTTCTACACCACCTTTTTCAACGACCCGGAATTGTTGTACCGGGAAATAGACGCTTATCTCAGCGTCACCCCGGAAGACGT
>JAPKGY010000450.1 GCA_026647385.1 Phycisphaerae bacterium
CGAATTCCTGACTCTCCTCCTGCCCGACCAGGCCCGCGATAAATTGCTCGCGGCTCTTTCCCCGCTGACAGCGGATCCTGAACCCATCGCCTCCGATTCCGCCCTGGGCAGATGTGCAGGCAGCTCGGCCGAACACCCCATCCCGACTTCATCAAGGAACTGACGGCGGCCTCCGGCCGGGCGGAATAAGCGCGGAGCCGAGGACCCGCTCGCGGCGTGCGCATCCTCGCCCGAAGGCATCTTTCCTGGCCGATCGCGGACCGCCAGAGGGCGGTTCATCGTGGGAAAAAACAAGCCGATCACGTACGCCCCGTCAGCGTGATGTACAATATCCGAGGAGGGCGCAAGGGCATATCCGGGCGTAAGGGTCGACAAGAAGGGGGAATCACCCGTCCGCCGGGAGGACTCACCATGCGGAACGTCAGGGCATGCTCTCTCGATGTCGGCTCGCTTGCGATGAGTGTTTTTATCCTGGTGTGCTCGAACGGCTGCGCGCCGCCGCCGGCGGGGGAGTGCGAACCGCTGACTGACGCCAACGCCAACACGCCCACCAGCACGCTTGGCAGGGTGCTGTGCCGACAGTTCACGACAGCCACCGGACGAGTGCGGATCTACTACAACACGCCGAACGTGGACCCGAATGAAGGCGTATCGACGGCTGCGGCCCAGTTTGCCGCCAACTGCGTCGAGTGCGCCTGGCTGCTCTTTGTGAGCCCGCCGGAAGGCGAGTATGCGTTTGACAGCCCGCTCGGCTCGCCGTTCGTTGATTACCCCGCCAACACGGAGAATGTGCCGGTCTGGGTGACCGCTTCCTGCGGCGCATACAGCGTGCATCGGGCCGATCCGCGGATCGCGTGCGGAGAGCCCGGAGCGGATACCTGTCTCGGACCGGGCAACGGCGCCTCGGGCAGACCGCGATTGCACATCAGTCCGCTGGGCGCGCTCTTCGGGTGCGAGGGGTGCGATGTGCTCTACGCACCGTTCGGCGGCTACGATCCCGTCGCGATGCACGAGTTCGCGCACGCGCTGTTCAAGAGCTACAACGCCTTCCTGAACTCGGGCCCGGTGGGGTTCCTGAATGAGGGCTTGCCCTCCGGCCTGGTGGAGGCTCCTCTCAGTCCGTTCTACACGCCGGCGCACCCGGGGCTTTTCGCCGGCAAGCGGCTGGACGCCCGTTTGGACCTGTCCCGCATATCGTTGCGAAATCATTCCTACAGCGGCTCGCCGTTCTGGTACTTTCTGGCGATGCGGTACACGAACATCCCCGATTCGGACGGCCCGTATGACGAGATGAGTCCGCCCGTCGGCGTGCCGCGTGTTTGCAGTGATTATGCCTGGGCGATCTCGCCGTTCATGCGGATCCGGCGGCTGCCGGGCCGCGACGTGATCCTGCACGTCCAGGAGGAGTTTCGTCGGTGCCATCCGCTGGGACTGGCCACCCCGCAGGTGGAAGCCTTGGAGGTGCGCGCCGCCGACCCCGCCGACCCGGAAGGCGATCCCGGATGCGTGCCCGCGGGCTTCCCGGCGTGGCGGGCGCACTGGCGAGGCCCCGCCGAAACCGAGGAGGATTCGGACGGCGCGGAGCGCGTGGGCGAGGTGCTGATGCCGTTCGTTCTGGATCGAATCGACGCCGCGCTCACCGAGGGGCATGGAATGGTGCCGGACGGCCTCCCGTATCAGGCGTTCCGGCAATACCTGGTGTGGAACTACCTTAGCGATCCCGGGGAGGAATTCTGGCAGTCGCCCGATTATCCCGACTCGCCGGAGCCGGAGGCGGCCGCGTATCCGTACCGGCTCCGATCGTTCGCGGCTCACTACTTCGAGTTCGATTGCCGCTCGTCGCCGGAGGACTGGTCGGTCCGGATCGAGAAGGGTTACAACATGGGCGACTGGGCGTATCTGGTCTTCTACATGGACGGCCATACGCTTGTAGCCGGGGACGATTGGGGCAACTGGCGCCACGCCGACAGCGAGGACATTCTGATCCCCAGTCGCTACGATCGGGCGGTGATGATCGTGGCGTCCTTCCGCACGACTTGGCGCGCGAGCGGCCTGGCCCGCTACGAAAACACCGGCGGCCACTACGCTCTCACGAGCAGCCGGGTCGCGCCGCCTTGAGCCGGTTCACTTCCCGTACTTCTCCGCATACTGTTTCCTGATCGCCTGGATATCGTCCTCCAGCGTCTTGCGTTCGGCGGCGTAAGCATCCGGGAACACTTCTTCGATCCGTTGAGCGAGGTTCTCCAGATGTGCGATGTAGGCCTTGGCCGCCGGCTTCGAGTGGGGCAGGCTCGCCAGTTGTGCGTACCTGTGGCGGACGGCGTTGAAGCCCGTGTCGCCAAGTCCGTAGAGGAGCATGCCTGGATAGGCCTCCACGAGGTCCTGCATCACGCCGCGCTGAGCCGGTGTCTGGGCCAGGTGCAGGATGGCCTGGCCGATCGATCGCGACGGATCGTAGGCTCTCGGATTCCAGGCGTAGTCGGCGCACGTCAACATGGGAATGCGGTTGGCCTCGTTCTGCCGGCAAAGCGGGTTGCCCATGTAGCCCTCGATGACCTCGCACAGGTCCGGGTCGCGGGCGGTCACCGGTCCCAGATGCATTGTCGGACGGGCGTCGTTGACCGGATAGTTATCCCACAGAAACAGGCGACGGCCGGCGATGCGCCGGAAGGTTTCCGCAGCCTCGCGGGTCACCGGCCCGACGACCGCGTTGCCGGTCCAGAAAAGATGGACGTCCTGATCCAGCGTGCGGGCCAGCGTTTCGAGATACGGCTTCTGCTCCTTGCCGGTGCCGTCGCCCCAGTAGTACGTGGGGCAGAGAATCATGCGAGCGCCGGGATCTTTCGCCCGCAGCCGGCGAAGGATTTCGTTGACCACCAGCGCCTGACCGGCCGCGTCGATGCCCTGGGAAATGTCGTCGAGCGAGATGTTGAACCATCTGACGCCCAGCCCCTGCATCCAGGCATAGTGCTGGTAGAGGGCGTCGATATCCCGCGGGTCGCCGCTGTTGACGAACCGGGCGGAGCAGAGATTCGGGTTCATGCTGAAGCAGTAGATCAGGCCGTGACCCTGGCACGCCCGGACGACCTCCGCGTAGGCCGCCTTCTTCGCCTCGGGCAGCGGCTCCCACCAGCGGTTCACCCGCGGATCGCCCCATTTGTAGTGCTCGGTGTCGCACATGCTGCCGTAGCAGTTCATCAGGAAGTTCATTTTGTGCCTGGCCATCACCGGGATCTCGGCCAGGTATTGGCGCGGCGTCCAGAACCATCCTTTCGTGCCGCGCCACTTGAAGCCCGGGGGCTGTCCGGCGGGGAGGGGCTCGGGCAGTTCACGTTTGTCGGCCGGGAGGGTGACGGCGAAATCCCGGGTGATGTCGAGGCGGATAACGTACTCCTCCGGGCCAATGACGCAGCCGGCGACCATGAACCACGGCGGCATACCCACGCTCCCGTTTTTCTCGCGGTTGGCGATCACAAGCGTGTTTTCGCCCTGTTTCAGTACGCCGGCGGGGATCGGAAACCGCTGCACCTGCCAGCTTGTCGCGGGGAACGGGTTGAGCCCTTCGAACAGTGTCGTGCCGTTGAGCTCGATCGCGATCCGGCACTGGCTTGGCCCGTCGTCGTCGCGCGCTGTGAGGTGCACATACGTCGGTTGCGCCGCCAGGGCGGGTGCTTCGAATGTGTACCGCATCGTCGCGTCCGCCCCCGTCGGCTCGGCATAGACGTAGTTGACAGCCTCCCCCTCCTTGAGAGACCCGAACCGGGCTTTCGCGCCGCCGGCAAAGTCCGCGCCCGTCCAATGGGCCAAAGCCGGTGCCGGGGCCCCCTGGGCGCCGCAGACGTGGACGAGTTCACCGGCTGCTGCCAGCATGATCCAGATTGCTCGCGACCGCTGGTCGAGGACATTCTCAACGAGGCGTGCGACGCCCTCCTGCTTGGCGACGAGA
>JAPKGY010000451.1 GCA_026647385.1 Phycisphaerae bacterium
AGCATCAAGCATCAAGCATCAAGCATCAAGCATCAAGTATCAAGCATCAAGTATCAAGCCTGCCAATTGCCAACGCAAGCAGAACGCGTGCGCTACATTGCAGACCGTTTATGGTATGTCCCATGTCATTTCCTCAGGGTCCTCAAAACCGCTGGGGAGAAATCTGGCTGGCTGGCTTCTTCTCCGCAACCACCCCCGCGTCCGCCCCCCCATCTTCATCGGACGCTGTCAGACGGATATGCAGGTCTGCCCCCCGGGCGGCAACCCCGCTCTATCATACCGGTTTCCGCATTGTGTCCGCCAGCCAATTCCGATGGAAGCCTCAGTCGAGACGTTGAACTTCGCGATCTTCCCGATCGGCTCGCGGGGGCCGATTCGGTCAGCAGGCCGACCTTGCAGTTCTTGCCGCAGGCTTATTTGGCTGCGGATACGACACTTGAAAAGTATTTGTCGATTTCGTAAAGCAATACTAATACAAACGAAACGGAGCTGGGTCAGCCCTGCGGCTGGACGTCTTGAAGGATTGGCGTATGCGGAAATGAGGAATCTGCCGAGCGGCGACCCGGGCATGGTCTTCGCAGGAAGATGAACGGTCCTGGCTGAGGCTGGAAGCGCGACCCCATCGAGATGTATCTCGGACGGCAGGGTAGACGGACATTCTCTCGCGTGCGAGCTGCTTGAGCGGGCGCGGTTTCGCCCAGAACCCGGTCGCCCCTGCAATTCTCTCGCGCGCGAACCTGCATGAGTGGCGAGAATCCGTCCCCAACGTATGACATGGAAACGGCTTTTCGGTGCGGTCGAGGGGGGAGTCGGTATTCTCTCCGCCCTGTTGGGGACACTCAGGGAGAAAACCCCAGAAAAAAATAAAAAAGATCTGGACTCAGCGGTCACCTGTTGTATATTTAAACCGCGCGTCGAGGCGTCCTAACCGGGCAATTCTTTCCGGCGGGTTTCGGGCGGCCTAGTCCGAGCAGCCGATGGCGCGATTTGTAAAGTTCTTACCAAGAACGAGTCAGTTCATTTTGGGGCCGCAGGGCGGCTGGGGCTACTGCTGCGCATTTTCCCAAGGCAGGGACGGGACACACACGGGAATGAGGCGAAGTCCGCATTGCAAGTTCCGCTCAGTATCGCCGATCCGGGCCTGAGCTCCGGATGGGTCTTTTTCCATGTTGCCCGGGTGTATCGTTTTCTTGGTCTCGCATGCATAGGGAGGAAATCAGATGAGAGACACGATCGGCGGGGGGTTTCTTTGCGCGCTGGCTTTGCTAGGTTTGGTGGCCAGCGGGACGATCTGTCCCGTTGCGAACGCCGATGTTTCGTTGCTCGGTGTTCAGTATCAGGAGGACGATCCGTTTACCGAGTATTTGTGCTACTGGCACGATCGGAATTACCCGACGAATTGCAGTATCGACTTGCCCGGGGCGAACCTCCACGTGTTCATCAAGAATAACGGGGCGTCGGCCGTCACGTTGGATGACGTGGTCCTGGCTGGCTACAGCCTGAATTACGCGCTCAAGCAGGCGGATTACAACGGGCACATCGTCAATAGCATCTACATTCGCTGGGACAATCCGCCCCAGGATCTCTTTGATGCGGGCGAGCCGGCCTGGTTCAAGATGGACCCGGCCTCGATCCCGGCCGGCGGGGTCGGACAGGTCATCGTGCGGCTCCGGCGACTACCGACGACGTCGACCGTCGCCGTGAGCGTCGACACCTCGGCCAACACGCTCAACACGACCATTACGGTGGACGACAGCGTGCCCCAGCTGGCGAATGTCAGTTACTCGCAGGACCTCACCCAGGCGTATCTCTACTGGCGACGGGCGGGCGGGGCCGCCCCCTCCACGATCTTGATGGACGGCACCGACGTGACCTCCATCACGACCACCGTCGGCGACTCGAACACCAATTATGCCGTGTCCATCATTTCGTTCGCTTCCGCTCTCACGGAGCTGTCGTATCACGTGTATCAGGGTGTTTACTCCGACAGCGCGACCGCGACGGGCGGGTTGCGGGTCTGGAAAAACCCCTTCATCTACGGCTCGTGGGCCGCGTTCGATATTCCGGATGGTGACTATTCCATGGCCCAATCCTGGATGAACACCTGCAAGGATCGCGGCATCAACACGCTGGAGATGACCAGCGCGTCCTCCGGGCTTATGGACTATCTCGGAACAAGCGGTGGAAAGTCGTACGCGGACAGCCGCAACTACGGCATCATCAAAGACAGTAATGTCTGGGGGACCTGGAGTGACAACCCCCGGCTGTGGTTCATCGACGACGAGCCGGATCTAGAAGAAGGGACCACCTTGGAGAACTTCTGCGGCACCGGTGCCAAGGTCCCCTGCGGTTCCAACCCGGCGGGTATGATGGGCATGCACTTTGTCGCGGTGGGCGAGAGTCTCCGCAACGTCAAAAACCGGCCGACCACGATCAACATGGACGGCGGCTTCAAGCCGTACAGTTGGGCCGCCTACGGACAGCTTGCCGACGTTCTGGCTATCGATAACTACTATCAGCCCAAGGTGGCGAACTCATACTATACGAACACGAACCTGCAACCTCTCTACGAGCAGGCCAAAGTGATCTACGCCACCGCGGCGGCGGGGACCAGGTCGGCGGAGCCGAATCCGTTCCGTCAATTGCTCTACTCGTGCCAATTGAATACGGCCACGTTTTCCTGGCCCTTCGCGGACCCGCAAACCAAGCGGACCGAGGTGTTTTATGCCTTGGCGGGCGGCGCGAAAGGCATTTGCTACTGGTGGTTCAAGAAGGCACCCAGCGACTCCAACGGCCTGGGTGACACCAACCTGCAGCCTCAGGACGCCCCTCTCTGGAAGGAGATCGGCCTGATGGGTGCGGAGATCAAGGCGGTTCAGCCCGAGCTGGTCACGAGTCATCCGGTCGATCTGGACGCAGAAGGCAGCGCCAACGTCTGGGTGAAGGGGTTAGCCCGCGGTACGAACACTCTCATTTTGATCGCGGTAAACGACGATCACTATAACGACGAGGATTGGCACTCGAACGACACTACCAACGCGTCGATCACGGTCAATCTGCCGTCGTGGATGCAGTCGTCGCCCACGGTGTTCGAGCTTTCCGCGGACGGCGTCAGCGACGTCGGTTCTTCGCAGAGCGGCGGCACCTTGACGATCAATCTTGGGACGCTGAAGGTGGCCCGGATGCTGTTCGTCACCACGGACTCGAACCTGAAGTCGACCATCAACACGCGTTACCTGAACGAGTCCCGGCCGGGCATCTGCAATTTCGCGTCGGACCGGTGCACTCCGTTGAACACGACACCGAAGATCACCCAGCACCCGAGCAATACCACGGTGCCGGCAGAAGGCACGGTCAACTTCGCGGTAATCGCCGTGGGCAGCGGCACGATCAGCTATCAGTGGCAGAAGAACGGCGTGAACCTGAGCAACGGCAACGGGATCTCGGGCGCGACCTCGCCGGCGCTGGTGATCACCGGCGCCGAATCGGGCGACGCCGCCAATTACCGCTGCGTGGTGACCAACTCGTACGGGAGCGTCAATTCCAACGCGGCGGCGCTGACGGTGACCGCGGGCCCGTGCGGTACGATGACCAATGCCAGCTTCGAGGGCGGCAACACCAGCGGTGTGGCCACCGGCTGGACGGGTTATCAGCGGGCGACCAATCCGACCACGGTCTGGTCGATCCAGACCGCTTCACCGCCGGCCGGTGCCGGTGCCCAGTACCAGCAGATCGCCAACACGAGCGCGACGGGCGGCGGTGGCGTGCGCCAGGATGTGGGCGACATCATCGTGGGGGTCGAGTACACGATTTCGGGTTGGATGCGGACGAACTCGGGCAATGCGACGGCCACGGTCAAGTGCAGCCCGACGGCGTCGACCAACTGGTCGACGGCCCAGGACCGTGGGCGGACTACGACGACTCGCACCAGTTCGAGCA
>JAPKGY010000452.1 GCA_026647385.1 Phycisphaerae bacterium
CGACACGGCCCGCCAACATCACGCCCGCCAGCACCGGCCCCAACTCGCGAACGACCGACAGGCTCACGATCACGCCCATCCGGTTCTCGAGCCCCGCCGCCCGGAACTGCTCGATCGCCTGGATCGCCAGAACCATCCCCACGAACACGCCGGTCACCAGGATCACCGGGACGCTCTGCGCACCGATGGCGAAGAACTGCGGCAGCAGACGCTGCAGGTCCCGCCGCGCCAACAGGTGCCGAAAGCACTGCCCGAACGTCCGCAGTGCGAACAGCCAGATGTCGCCCATGTCCTCGATCAGGCCGATCGTCAATCGCCCCAGCCGGGCGAGCATGGATTCGGTTAGCGTATCGTCGGCCACCGCGAGGCCCGTCCTTTCCGTAACTCTTTGCCTTCCCGGGGCTTCCGGCCCGGTCGGCAACGGCTTTCTCGTCCATATGTCTAATCGCCGGCGCCCGGCAGTGTCAAATCGCCCAGGGCGTCCGCGACGGGTCCGCCCTGGCCGTTGAACCTTCCCGCCCCCGCGTGTACAAACGGGTGCCGGCGAAAAACAGCCCGGGTTGCATCGCAACGACCGGTCGGTGTACGCCGGACCTTTGGATGCGGGAGGCTGGTCGCATTTCGCGAAGTCCCCGCAATTCGTCGCCCATGCGTCCCTGTTTATCGGAGGCCCGCCATGGATTGCCCCAAGTGTACAGGTCGACTGCACAAGGTCGAGTTGGCCGGCGTCGACGTGGATCAGTGCGACCGTTGCTCCGGTGTATGGCTGGACTTCGGCGAACTCGAGAAGGTCCTGGCGGCGGAGGACGCCGACCGGCTCAAAAAAGCCATCGTCCGCGACCCCATGCACGACGTTCTCAAGGCTCCCTGCCCCCGCTGCGGCGGCACCGGAAACATGATCCGCCTGACCGATCTGCAGAAACAGGGCCTCCGCGTCGATTCGTGCAGCGTCTGTTACGGCCAATGGCTCGACGGGGGCGAACTCGAGGAACTCCGCAAGAAGGGCCTGTTCGCCTCAGCCGCCGATTTCTTCAGGCGCCTCCTGGGGTAGTCCCTCGGTGAAGAAACACATAGGCATACAGGCCCACGGATGTGCAACGCGACGCCTCCCCCCGTGCCTCCGGGCCTTCCGTCCCATCCACCCTCGCCGCCTCACTCGTGAGTGTACTTCACCAGCCACGGATCGTCCGTCTTCTCCTGCCATGCCTTGAGTTCGGCGCGCATCCGCTCGAGCACGTCCTTCATGGCCGGCTCTCCCGCGAGATTCCTCGTCTCACCCGGGTCCTTGTGCAGATCGTAGAGCTCCTCCTTTGGATGGTGCAGCAGATCCTGTACGCTCCGCCGGCCGTAATCCGTCACCCCGCCTTTGAGCACCCCCTGCCAGGTGATCGAGTCATACAAGTCCGATGCAAGCGGCATCTCCAAAGGCCAGGCGAGATTCAGAATGTACTTGTACTGCCGCGTGCGGATCATGCGCATCGGGTAATACATCGTCACCTCATGGAAACTGTGCGAACCGTAAACCACGTCCCAGCCGGTCGGCTTGTCCTCATCCAGAATAGGCAAGACCGGTCGGCCGAACATGCCTCGGGGCGGCTCGATCCGGGCCCATGCCAGAATCGTCGGCGCGATGTCGACGAAGCTGACCATCGCTTCGCTGACCACCCCGCGCCGCTTCTGATCCGGCGCGGACACGATCAGCGGCAGATGGATGCCCGGGTCGTAAAGCGTCGTCTTGGCCCCCGGCCAAGGCGGGCCGTTGTCGCTGACGTAAATGACCAGCGTATTCTGGTCCTGGCCGGTCTCCTTCAACGAATCCAGGATCATGCCGATGCCCTCGTCGAGGCGGCCGATCGCCTGGTAATAGTCAGCCAGGTCCTCCCGGGTCTCCGGAGTATCCGGCAGCCACGACGGCACCGGAATCTCCTGGGGGTCGTACTCGAACTTCTCGGCCCCCGTCCCTTTCGCCGGGTTCCCGAATCCCTTCTGAGCCCGGTGCGGCTCCCGAAATCCGACCAGCAGGAAGAACGGTTTGTCGTGCGGCCGGGCGATGAACTTGCAGGCCACCTCCGCCAGTCCGCGAGCCCCTTGCCCGCCCGGCAACGTCTCCGCGAAGGCGAAGGTCTTGGGCGGGTTCACGTGATGCTTGCCCACGATGGCTGTGCGATAGCCCGCCATCGCCAGCAGGTTGGGCAGCGACGGCACGCCGGGCCGGCAATAAAAGTTGTGCGTGGCGTGGGCGAGCCCGTATTGCCCGTTCGTATGGTTGAACTGGCCGGTGAACATCACCGATCGCGACGGGCTGCAGCTCGACACGGCCGCGAACGCACGGGCGAACCGCGTCCCCGCCGCCGCCAGGCGGTCCATCCCCGGCGTCCGAATGACCTTGTCTCCGTAGCAGCCGACCTGCAGGCCGTGGTCGTCGCCGATCATGAGCACCACGTTGCGCGGCGCCCCCAGCGCCGGCGAAACCGCCGACAACACAACGCACAATGCCAAACCCGCGAACGCGGACGCGAAAACACGAATCATGCCGGACCTCCATCCGATTGGATATGCAAGACCGCATGCAGTGTCCATCAGCCGGGGAGCCCCGTCAAGTCCGAAGAACGTCACTCGGTCCAACCGGCAAAGTATCACTCGGTCCAACCGGGAAAGCATCACTCGGTCCAACCGGGAAAGCATCACTCGGTCCCAAGTGTCGCGATCGGCGCGGCGTGTCGGAGACGGTTCTGAATCACCGCATTCCGCCAACCCGTTTAGCCGCGACCCGAAGGGGAGCGCTTCACATTCCCGCGACCCCAAGGCCCGTTCTCGATCCCAGCGTTCGCCGATTCCGGTTTGTCAATCCGCGCACAACGGATTCGCCGCGATCTCCGCTCCCGTCGCGCACTGCAGGAAGGTATTCAGATCGCCGACGTCGACGTGACCGTTGCCGTTCAAGTCCGCGTCCGCGCACCCGGGCGGGATCGCCGCCAGCGAACCCGCGTAACAGATCTGCAACTTCGCGTAATCGTCCTGGTCCACGTCCTTGTCGCTGTCGAAATCCCCGGGAACGGACTTCACCGTCAGGTTGACCGTGAACTGCCGCGTCGGCACCGCCGCGTTCGGATCGGTCACCGTGACGTGTCCGGCGTATGAGCCCGGCTCGAGCGTCGTCGTGTCATAACTCAGCCAGATCGTGTCCGCTTCGCCGCTGCTCGTGCCCGAGACCGGCTCCGCCGTCAGCCAGAACGTATCCGTGGACACGCCGTAGTCCAGCCGGCACAGGCCGCTGTTGCGAACGGTGAACGAGTCGACGTTCGGCGGCGGATTGTGGGTCCAGCGCACGCTCTTGTCGATCGACGCGGGCGAGATGGCGATCGCCGGCATCGGGTTGTTCCCCAGCGCGAAGACCTGTGTGTTGTCGAGCGTCCCGAAGACGCAGTCCGCGTTGGGACCGGTCGCGAAGATCTGGACGTTGGTGGCCGTATGTCCTCCGCTCGACCAGGTCACCGTCGGCAAATTGCCCTGCCCGTTGTTCTGAACCACCTGCAGACCGCCCGTCTCGTGGTCCGCGGTGACGATGATGAGCGTATCGGGATGGGTGGCCGCCCAGTCCAGAACGACCTGCGCGGTGTCGCTGAACTCGATCGTCTCGAAGATCGTGCGGACCAGATCGTTCGAGTGCGACGCGTGGTCGATCCGGGCACCCTCGATCATGAGGAAGAACCCGTCCGGATCGTTGTCCAGAATGTCCAGCGCGGTTGCCGCCATCTCCGAAAGATGGGGCAGGAGGCCGACCCCGTCGTATTCATACGGGATCGCGGCGGTGCCGAACTGCCCGCAAAGCATCGAAACCGTGTTGGTATCGACCGCCTGCATGCTCGCCCGGTCGGTCACCACCGTGTAACCCGCCGCCGAAGCCGCCGACGGCGTCATGGCCGCGTGCCCTCCGC
>JAPKGY010000453.1 GCA_026647385.1 Phycisphaerae bacterium
GCATCCGCGGCGGTAGTTCCTGGACACAAGCCGAGATCGGCTTCGGCGATCCCAAGGCGCTCCTGGCTGCCCCCGCCCCCCTGGCGGGCGCCGCACGATGGAGCTCCGGTGGTCGCGATACCGGCGAGAATTGCGTGGTCGTGCAGAAGGTCGCGCTGTCGCGTCCGTCCGCGGACGGTTTCATCGTCGTCGGCATGGGCGGCGACGTCGAAGATGCATTGGCGGCACCCGAGGGGGCGTATGGTGCGGCGCTCGCGAGAAATCAGTCGATCGCCGGTCGCGTCGTCAGCCGCACGCCCGACCCCTATCTCGACTCGGCCATGACCATGATCGGTTTCGCGACCGAGGGGTTGTGGGGCTCGGGGGTGTACCTGCACGGCGGCTGGTCCTGGCGGATGGCATACCTTGGCTGGCGGAGCATGTACGGCCCGGACTGTTACGGATGGACGGATCGCGTACGAACGGCGATCCAAACCCACTGCCGGCTCGGCCACATCACGTTCGGTCCCAACATCGGGGCCGTCAGTTCGCGGCTCGAGGTGCCGGGATTCGTCTACAACATGAACGAAGTTTTCATCGACATGGTTCGCCATTACTGGGAGTACACCGGTGACGTCGAACTCATGAGCGAAATCTTCCCCGTTCTCGAAAGCGCGATCGCGCGCGAGAACCGCCGGCTTCGGCCCGGCCCGGAGCCGCTCTATGAGAACGCGCTGAACACCTGGATCAGCGATTGCCACTGGTACGTTCGCGGGCAATGCACACAGGCTTCGGCTTACATGCTGCGAGCGTACGAGTTGATGGCCGATCTGGCGGCGAGTCTCGGACGGGACCCCACCGTGTTCCGCAAGCAGGCCGCCGACATCCGCGCCGCCCTCAATCGCGTGCTCTGGCAGCGGCGTAAGGGCGTCTTCGCCGAGTACCTTGACACCCGCGGCCACCAACTGCTGCACGACGAGCCGGAATTGCCGACGCTGTATCATTCCGCCGAGTTCGGCGCCGCCGACCCTCTGCAGGTCTACCAGATGCTGCACTGGGCGGACGCGCATCTGCGCCGGGAACCTACGCCGGGCAACGGCATTCTGTATTGGAGTTCCCGCTGGTTCCCCAATGCCGGGCGCTCCTACACCCACACCACGTACGAGCTGGCGTACGGCGAAAACCTCAACTTCGCGGAAACCCATTACCTGGCGGGCCGAGCCGACATCGGCTATGCGCTGCTGAGTGCGTGCGCGTCCGGCCTGTACAACGGCCCGACCCCCGGCCACTTGTCCTGTCACATGCACACCGACGGCACGCAGCGGGAGAACGATTGCTTCGCCGATTCGAC
This sequence comes from Phycisphaerae bacterium, assembly GCA_026647385.1. GTDB lineage: Bacteria > Planctomycetota > Phycisphaerae > UBA1845 > PWPN01 > JAPKGY01. The sequence continues at coordinate 1,331 of JAPKGY010000453.1, forward strand.
CAGCATGTTTGCCCGGGCGGCCTGCGAGGGCTTGTTCGGCATACGGGTGGATCGGCCGCGGCATACGATCCGGCTCGCACCGCAGCCTCCGTCGGGCTGGCCGGGCATGTCGATCCGGACGCCGAATATTTCATATGAGATGAAGCGCCAGGGCCCTCACATTGCTCTCACATGGCAGTGCCCCTCCCCGACCGCGGTTTCTCTCAGTCTGCCCGTTCGCGCCGCGCGCGTGGCGACGGCGGAATTGAACGGGCAACCCCTGGCCTACCAGCTGCGGCCGGGCGTCGGCTTCACCTGGCTCGATGCGGAGATCCCCGAGTCGCGCGGCGGAACGGTGGAAGTCAATTATGTCCCCAATACGGCTGAAACGCCGCCGCCGGCGGCGGTCACGCCGGGACAAACCTCCACGATCCCCCTGCCCGCGGCGACCGTGGGCGACGTGCTGGACGTGCAGGGCCTGCTGGCGGATGGACGGATTGAGAGCGGGCGACTGACCGGCGGGGTCGTCGGCCAACCCGGCCCGGGCTTGTTGTTTGTGTTCGACAAAACCGCAGCGTGCCCCAAATGGCTTCCCGTGGCCGTCGATATTAAACCGGACAAACCGGTGCCGGTTCGCCGCTGGAAGAAACCGGACGTACCCGACCGGAGTCTCGACCGCTGGCAACTGATCGATCTGTCCGGCGTCTACAACGCCCGTGTGCCGGAGGTGCCCGAGCGGCTCCGCGAAGGCGCCATCGCCCCGGAACTGCCCGCCGATCAGATCGGATTCAACTACTGGCTGGACCATGTTACCGCTCGTTCGAAGCCACCGTGCGATGAGGCCTGGCGGGCGAAGATCGGCCAGGACCACGTGGGCTGGACGGCGGACGGCATCCCCTTCAAGTCAGCGCGCGAAGGCCCGAACATCGCCGCCGCCGCCATGCTCAATCGCGACTTCAAGCCCTCGATTTCGTTTCCCGTCCATGCCGCCGGGCGCACGCTCTACCTCATGATCAGCGGCATGACGTATGCCATGCAGAGCCACGTGACCAACGTGCGCATCACCCTTGCGTACGCCGACGGTTCGAAGGAGACGCACGATCTGGTCAATCCGTTCGACATCGGCGACTGCTGGAGTACGTGGTGCGGGCCCTACTTCGACACACCCGCCAACGGCTTTGAAAACATCGGGGGTCGGCGCGGACCGGCGGGGACGTCGCAGGTCCAGGACCCCACGCGTCCCGTCCTGGTCGATACGATCGCGCACCTGGTCGGCCTCGATCTTGCGGCTGAACAGCAGCTCGAACACGTGGGCATGGAAATCATCGCGAACGAGGTGGTCTTTGGCGTGATGGGCGCCTCGGTCCTGAAATAGCGAAAAAAAACGGCCTGACCGCCGCAGGCCGCGCGGGGCCTCGATGGGATGTCCGCGACGCGAGCCCCCGGATTTCCGGAACTCCTTTCAGGGAATGAGGTTGCGACCCAAAGTCCCACCGCTCGGAAACGGCCGCCGGACGCCGACCGGCGAATACGGACGGTCCGCGGCGGAATCCGTCCTGGCGGTTCGCAAGAAACCGGTATCCTTCCGTTTCATTGAGCCTGTAGAATATGCAGCACATGTGAGGCAGGGCTCCAAGGCCGTTTTCCGTTGGTCGATTCCGGGTGAGGCCGGCGACGCGGGATGGGCATCCCGCTCGTCGGTGATTGCGGCCCCTGACCTGCCCCATCAGGGTGAAGCACTCTGATGCTGGACGGCTCTTGCGGGAACAGCCATGGCGGGGCGCCACTTTCTACAACGAAGGATGGAATTGCCGCAGGAATGCGAGTCCACCCTCGCCCCCACGATGGCCGGCCTGTTGGAGCTTATTGAAACGAAGGTGGTCGACCGCTTCGCACGCCTGAGCCTGACGAAGCTGCAGGCGGTCGCCCTGGCGGTCTGCGAACCGAATGAGGAAGACCCCGCCCCCAATCCCTCCCATCCCGCGTGCGCGGAGTTCTCATCGAGCGATTATTGCCGCGAATCCTGGCAACTGCATCTGACCCAGCTCAAGGAGCGGCCCGAGACACACTGGGGAACGTGCCAAAAGGGTCGTCACTGCGCGATGGTCCCCGTCGTGTGCGGGAACCGATGCCTGGCGGTGGTGAAACTGGCCGGTCCCGCCGCGCTCGACGAGTCGGAATTCGGACGCCTCGTGGAGATTCTGGAACTGCTGGTCCGGGACTTCGCGGCTTCGCACGCCGATTTTCTCAGCCGGGTACCGGGCGGCGCGACGGCCGGGGAAGTGGCGGAAAAGCCGGCGGGGAGCGAGGACGACTTCGCCGGCGGGCCAAGCCCCACCCATCCGCAGGTCGTTCGGGCCCTGGAATACATCGCCGCGAACCTCTCCGACCCGCGTCTGACGGTCGCCAAGGTTGCGTCCGTCCTGGACCTGTATCCGACGTACCTGAGCGAGCTATTCGTCGAGCAGATGGGGCAGCGCATGAGTCGCTACATCGCGAGCCGGCGGGTCGAAAAGGCCAAGCGGCTTCTGGCCACCACCGACTGGCAGATCAAGCGCATCGCGCTCGAGACGGGCCATGCGAACCCCAACTGGTTCTGTCACGTCTTCAGCGTGCAT
>JAPKGY010000454.1 GCA_026647385.1 Phycisphaerae bacterium
GCACCTTTCGGATTATCTGCGCCTGCCCATCAACGCCGGCGTTGGCGTCACGCGTGTCACTGACCGTGCGCCGGCCGTTGCAGTGGCCAGCCCCGGGAAATGCTCGATAATCCGGGCATAGGCGTAGGAAATAACAAACACGGTGCCGGCGGCGGCCAGGGCCAGGAACGGCGCCAGATAGTGATGGCGCCCCAGCGAACGAAAGGCTTCCTCCGGACCGTAGGCTGACGACGTCATCCCGTCCACACCCAGACCGACCCACGCGAGAAACGCGACGAGGGAGATCTTGCGATGGATCGACGGATCGCCGACGTCGCGGGCCTTTCCGAGGATCAGTCGACGAAGCCGGGAAATCAGACCGGTGGGCAATGGCGAAGCGCCGCCCGACGGCGCAGTCGTGCCGCGAGACATATCGGAACCTCCAGAGTCTGCCAACGAGAGGCATGGCCCCGGCTACTCCGGACGGTCCCTCTCTTCGACGCCTGCGAGGTTAGCTGACGGGCTCGGGCCGAAGATTTGCCCTACGCCGATGCGGCGATACGCCCCGTTGATTGGGTCCCCCGCTCCTGCCACGCAGGATTAGGCGATTGACAGTATTCAGAGCCTATTATACCCCATCGGCCGAAAACGGCAAAGGCTTTGCCGCATGCCGAAAGGCCAGCGGGTGCATCCGCAAAAGCGTGGCATGAATCGGCGGGCTTGGGTGGCATGGGCTAACAAGTTAGCCCATGCCACCCAGTGCACTGCCCCCCAATGCTCGCCATTGAATTTCGGACGCACCCAAGGCCAGCCCTGAAACCGCGGGGATTATCGTTTGTCGGCGTCCGGCCGGGTGGGTACCGGATCGATCCCGCCGGGCCCGAACGGGTGGCAGCGGCCGACGCGCTTGAGGCCCAGCCATCCGCCCGAGAGGGCACCCCACTCCCTGACCGCCTGGATCATGTATTCGCTGCACGAGGGAACGTACTTGCAATGGCCGACCAGGAGCGGAGCCAGAATGACGCGGTAGCCGCACACCATCGCGACGATCAAGTGCGAGGCCAATCGGGCCGGGAGCGATCGGAGCGGGAACATGGCGGCATCGTAAGGGAAAAATCAAAACGTCGAAACGTCAAGCCAGGAGAGCTCCGTGACCGTGTCGGCGGTCCGGCGATCAACCGCATGCGCGGGTGGCATGGACCCCGCCAGGAGAGAAGCCCCGAGCCGGTTGCGATGTGGCTGGTTTCTGGCATGGGCATCTTGCCCATGATTGCCGGGCAGCCGACGTTTATCACAAGACGGACATTCACGGGCCACATCGCAACCGGCTCAAAATTCCCAGATAAGAGTTGGCGCAGCCGGGAAAGAATGTACAATCATGAGTGACATTTGTCCTGGAGCCGTCCGGGCCGGCGGGCCCGGCTCCAGGGGATCGCGGAGCGATAACTTACTTCTTCTCGGACGGAGGACTGACTGATGCGCCGTACTCTGTGCACCCTGGTTGCGTTCACGATCATCGCGGCGACGGCTGGGCCGGCCTGGGCAGGCTGGTGCGATCAGGTCGGGGCCTCCATCTTCTGCGATGACTTCGATCGGTATTGCGCGGAAGCCCCGGCTCCACCCCAGACCTGCACAACCAACAGCACGCGGAGCGACGCCGCCCTGCGCGAGGTCTGGGTCTACTCGTCGTGGGATTATCAGCTCGACGGGTCGTGCGGATCGGTCATCAAGGTCGAGGACATCACCGAGATCCTCGCCAGTGCCCCCTATGGCGGCAGGCACCCCAACAGCGGGAACGCGGGCGGAACGCTCGGCCAGAACACCCTGGACCTCACGCCGCACATTCAGGCGTCGCTGAACGGCAGCACGGTCGTGAACGGCACCGACGAGAATCCGCTGGTGTTGACGTTCACGATGAGCGCGCTCGCCCGTGGACTCATCTACAGCAGCGGCTACTTGGAGCTGGCCCTCGGCGACCCGAACGGCGAGATCGACGACCTCGCCCAGGCCCCTACCGACTTCGTCCTCGTCGGAGCGGACAACGGATCCGGCTGCATCTCCTGCAAGTACACGTGTCCTTGGCCGTACAGCAGCGTCGACGTGGCCTGGCCCAGCGTCTGCCAGCAGGACTCCCCCCACCCGCTCTGCCCGCCCAAGCAGACGCTCGTGCGGAACACGCTGGCGCTGGGGGCCCTGTCCACGCTGGACAACAACCCCTGCCACTGCATCCAGGACATACTCGATCCGTGGCAGGTCCCGACAAACTACCACCTGTCGTACTTCGACGGGCAGGAGTGGCACGTCGTCCGGACGTCCGAGCCGGGCACCAACGGGGACTTCAGTTGGGGAACCGAGTACGATACGGTCGTCTTCACGATCAAGACGAATACGGTGGACATCGCCCACACGGCCAAGCTCTCCGGTACCACCCGCCAGAGCCGGATCACCGGCCTGCCCCGCCATTACACCGGCGGCTTCAACAGGCTCCGGGCGGGCACGGGCGTGAGCTGCCGGCTGAACAACGATACCTACACTTGCTCGCCGGAATACGCCGGCGGTAACAAGAAGTGCAAGCTGAACGGCGAGTTCACGTGCAGCGGCTCGTCCTACATCAGCAATCGGTCCAAGTACGTCACGTTCGACAACGTGAACCTTTCGGGCGGCGAGGGCGAGGTCGTCCCCGGCGCGTGCTGCAAACCGGACGCCACCTGCGTCGAGACCGACCTGACCACCTGCGAGCAGGTCCTCGGCGGTCGCTACCAGGGCGACCACACCACCTGCGACGCCACGAGTTGCTGCCCCTACCCGTTCGCCGACCTGGATACGGACGGCGACGTGGATCAGGATGACTTCGGATTGTTCCAGGTCTGTTCTACCGGCTTCGAACCAACCGTGCCGGCCGGCTGCGAATGCCTGAACCGCAACGGCGATGCAAGCATCGACGAGGCGGATTTCGCCGCATTCGACGCCTGCTTCACCGGGCCGAACGTGCCCGCCCTACCGACGCCGGCCGGGTGCAATCCGTAGCGACCGTACTGAAACGAGTTCGCCGAGACACTGAGGTACGGGGTGCGGGGGCACGGAGGCGCAAAGGTGCAAAGATGCAGCGGCCCACAGGCACAGAGGCACAAGGGTGCAAAGATGCAAAGGCACAGAGGTAGGGGTTGGGTCAGCGGTTGGGCGGACTCGAGATCTGAAACCTGGATTTGAGATCTGAGATTTGAGATTTGAGATTTGAAATCCGCGTGTTGTCTGTCCGCGCCCGCGCAGGGTGAGGCACGGGTGTGGGGCATCGTTCAATCGGACGCCACGCCCTCGCACGTCCGAGAGCCCCGAGGAACCACGACACCTCCGCCATGCCCGTGGCGTTGCGCCCCCGTACGTCCGGGAGACCTCGTTGATCCCCTCGGTCGCGGTGCTCGTGATGCCCGTTACGCCCTCGCACGTGCGGAAGACGTGCGGTATATTCAGGGCGATGATGATGCGTTTTCACCACATCGCCGGGTCGATCGCGCTGATTACCTTGGTTGTTTTTGGGGCCGGGGCGGGTTGGCAGACGGGCTCGACCCCGGCCGGTCCGAGCATCTCGGCGAGTCCGGCCCGTCCGGAGATCGCAGCCAGCCCGGGGACCTCGGCCGATCCGCCTACCCCCACCTCGTCCGCCCCGGCGTCCCGGCCTTCGGTTCCCGGACCGCAGCGTCTTGACTCCGAGACGGCTGAGGTTTTACGTATCTGGTCGGACACTTTGAAGGCGACGGTTCGTTTCGGCGTGGAGTTGGAGAGCGACGTGCGAATCAGCGGCGTCGACCACGCCACGGAGGTCAGGTCGGCCTACCTCCTGACGGTCGAGCGACCCAACCGCATCGCCCTTCGTCCCACCACCCCGGAGGTGGACCCCGCGCTGTACTGCGACGGCTCGCACCTTTTCGCGTTCCTGCCCATCGCG
>JAPKGY010000455.1 GCA_026647385.1 Phycisphaerae bacterium
GAACGGGGCGTGCCGGTCAGCGCCGTTTTGCCGACGATCGGCGGCCAGACGGGGCTGAATTGCGCCGCCCGGGCGGCTGACGCCGGCATCCTGGACCGCCACGGGGTCGATCTCATCGGGGCGAGCCGGGCGGCCATTCACAAGGCGGAGGACCGCACGGAGTTCAAGCAGGCCATGATTCGGATCGGGCTGGACGTGCCCCGGTCCGGTATCGCCCACTCCTGGGCCGAGTCCCGGGAGATCATCCGGGAGATTGGTCTGCCCGTGGTGATTCGCCCCGCCTATACCCTCGGCGGCACCGGCGGGGGATTCGCCTTCAACATGGAGGAGTTCGAGACGCTCTGCAAGCGTGGGCTCGAATACTCCCTCAACAGCGAGATCCTGATCGAGGAAAGCTGCCTCGGCTGGAAGGAATACGAGCTGGAGGTGATGCGCGATCGGGCGGACAACGTCGTCATCGTCTGCTCGATCGAGAACTTCGACCCGATGGGCGTCCATACCGGCGATTCGATCACCGTCGCCCCCGCCCAGACGCTGACCGACAAGGAATATCAGCGGATGCGCGACGCCGCGATTGCCATCATTCGCGAGATCGGCGTGGACACCGGCGGGTCGAACATCCAGTTCGCCGTCCATCCCGAAACCGGCCGGATGATCGTGGTCGAGATGAACCCGCGCGTGTCGCGCAGCTCGGCCCTGGCGAGCAAAGCCACCGGCTATCCGATCGCCAAGATCGCCGCCAAGCTGGCCATCGGCTACACGCTCGACGAGATCCCCAACGACATCACCAAGAAGACCCCCGCCAGCTTCGAGCCGACCATTGACTACGTCGTAACCAAAATCCCCCGCTGGGCGTTCGAGAAGTTCCCCGAAGCCGACGAGACCCTTACCACCCAGATGAAGAGCGTCGGCGAAGCCATGTCCATCGGCCGCACGTTCAAGGAATCGCTGCAGAAGGGCATCCGGTCGATGGAGATCAAGCGGTTCGGGCTGGGGCTCGACGCGAACGACGTCTGGCTGACGTATGAGCGAAGCGTCAAAACGTCAAGACGTCAAAATCGAGGATTCGCCGTGGCGCAAGTCGAAACGGAGGAATGCGAAGAAGCAGGGGGCATTCGGGCTTCGCGGGCGGCGGAACCGCCGGCGGATACGAAGGAAGAGCACGCAGCCGACTGGCCCATCCCGCTCGACGTGCTTCGCGACAAGCTCGCCCGGCCTTGCCAGGGCAGGCTCTACTACATCCGCTACGCCTACAAAATGGGCTGGACGACCGAGCAGATCCACGAACTGACCCGGATCGATCCGTGGTTCCTCGACAACATCAAGGAACTGGTGGAATTCGAGGACGAATTGCTGTCGGCCTCGCATTGGGTGAAGTCCGCAATGCGGGAACACGCGAAAGAAGAGGCCCAGGCGGTTAGCGATCGGGTTCACCCACTTGCGGAGGGGGGCTGCGGTCCCGGCGATCTGCTTCGTCGCGCGAAGGAGTGGGGCTACAGCGACGTTCAGCTTGCGACGGTGTTTGGCGTCACGCTACATGAGTTTCGTGAATGGCGGAGCCGGTTGGGGATCAAACCGGTCTACAAGTTGGTCGACACCTGTGCCGCCGAGTTCGAGGCTTACACGCCGTACTACTACTCGTCGAACGAGAATCCGCCCACCCGTCTGACCGAGGACGGAAAGAGCGATCATCCGCAAGTCGACGATGAAATCCGCGTCAGCAGCAAGCCGAAAGTCGTGATCCTGGGCGGCGGGCCGAACCGTATCGGCCAAGGCATCGAGTTCGATTATTGCTGCGTCCACGCGGTGATGGCGGCCCGCAAGCTCGGATACGAGACGGTGATGGTCAACTCGAATCCGGAGACGGTCTCGACCGACTATGATACGAGCGATCTGCTGTTCTTCGAGCCGCTGACGCATGAGGACGTTTTGAACATCTGCGAGCGCTTGAACGGGCGTCCGCTCGTCAAAGCGGCGCGGGTCGCCACGGCGACGATCGCTGAAGCCCGCGGCCCTTTGGATTCCGCGGAGAGTACCGGTTTACTCAAGGGCGTCATCGTCCAGTTCGGCGGTCAGACGCCGCTGAACCTGGCGGAAGGGCTCCGGGACGCCGGCGTGCCGATCCTGGGCACGAGCCCCGAGTCGATCAACCTGGCTGAGGACCGCGACGAGTTCCAGAAGATCATCAACGAACTCGGTCTGCTTCAGCCGGCCAACGGCATCGCGTTCGACCTGGAGGGCGCGGTTGCGGTCGCCCGGCGCATCGGCTACCCGGTGCTGGTTCGGCCTTCGTACGTTCTCGGCGGACGCGGCATGGAAAAGTGCCACATTGAGGAGGACCTCGTCCGCTACATGCGGAAAGCGCTCGATGCCACCGACCGCAGCGCGTCCGTCAGCAAGACTCACCCCGTGCTGATCGACCAGTTCCTCAGCGAAGCGACCGAGGTCGACGTCGATTGCATCAGCGACGGCGAGCGCTGCGTCGTCTGCGGCATCATGGAGCACATCGAGGAGGCCGGCATCCACAGCGGCGACAGCGCCTGCGGCCTGCCTCCCTATTCGCTTCCGCCGGTGATGTGCGAGACGCTCAAGCAGCAGGCGACCCAACTCGCCCGCCGACTCAACGTCCGCGGCCTGATGAACATCCAGTTCGCCATCAAGGACGGCCTGATTTACGTGCTCGAGGTCAACCCGCGTGCCTCGCGCACCATCCCGTTCGTGAGCAAGGCCACCGGCGTGCCCTGGGCCAAGCTCGCGACCGAGGTCATGCTGGGCCGATCGCTCGACCACGTGATGCTCGCCCACGGCCTGGCCGACGCACCCTGGCCGACCTACTCGTCGGTCAAGGAGTCCGTCTTCCCGTTCAACAAGTTCCCCGGCGTGGACTGCATCCTCGGCCCGGAAATGCGCAGCACCGGGGAGGTGATGGGCATCGACAAGTCGTTCGCCCTCGCGTTCGCCAAGGCCCAGATGGCCGCCGGCGTTTCCCTGCCGACGAAGGGCACGGTGCTCATCAGCGTGAACGACCGCGACAAGCCGCCGATCGTCCCCATCGCCCGCGAGATCGCCCGGATGGGGTTCCGGATCATCTCGACGAAGCGGACGCGCGAGACCCTGCTGGAGGCGGGCATCAATGCGGATCTCGTCCAGAAAGTCCAGGAAGCGTCCGGCCCGTACCTCATCGACATGATCAACGAAGGCCGGGTCGATCTGCTGATCAACACGCCGATCTACTGGGGCAGCGCCGCCGTCGAGGCCCGGATCCGGTCGGCGGCCGTGATGCACAACCTCCCGCTGATCACCACGTTGGCCGGCGCCCGCGCCGCGGTCCAGGCGATCCGGGCCCTCCGCGAGGGCGATTGGGGCGTCAAGGCCCTCCAGGACTACTACACCAGCTGACCGGGCCAACAGACCGGCAACGCCGATCAACTTCTCGCCCCCCGCGCATGGACCTCTAATCAGAGCCCGAAGCGGAAGCGACGGCCCCGGTCGCCAGGCCACCGCGCCGGCCGTCCGCCCGCCGCACGCCTCACTCCGTCTTCTCGATGCGTGCCTCCAGTTGCGACGGGACTTCTTTGACCCCCGCGCGGTGGGTGTCGATGGCCTGCTTGATCTTGGCAATCGCCTCGGGGTGCTTGTCGGCCACGTTGTACTTCTCCGACGGGTCCTGCTCGAGATTGAACAGCAGCGGGGGATCGTGTTGCTGTGGGCCTTTCTTGCCGAGTTCCCAGGTCATGAAGTGGGCTTTCCACGGCCCGACGCGGGCGGCCGCCAGCGTTTGGCCGTGATAGTTTCTAATTCTGAATAAGGGTGAGTGAATTGATGCCGAGAATGATCACTGCCGATCTCATTGCGAAAGACCGGCTCTCTGGTTTCAATCCAACCATTCTCAATCAGCTTCCACTTCATCT
>JAPKGY010000456.1 GCA_026647385.1 Phycisphaerae bacterium
CTTTTTCCGACAAGTTGCTCGATGCCGACGGCGTGCAGCAGTTCACGATCAACGGGGTGGTCAACCAGATCCAAGAGAACGGCATCCACTACCAGTGCGGGTCGCAGATCATTTTCAGTCTCGAGTCGGACGCCTCGCAACCCAACGGTATCCGGATCGACGTGGATATCGCGTTGCCGTGAGGGCCGGTCCGCCTTTCCTGTTCGGATTCGGGCCCGTTCGCCAGGAAATCCTCTCGGGGATACGGGACTCCGCTGTCTTCGAGCGTCTACGTGAGCCGTTGCACGGGTTCGAAGACGAGCCCCTCACGGTTGGTGACTCCGAAGAAGCGGCTCGGTGCCGGAGCTTCTGCCAGTCGGCCGGGGTGACGGGATCGACCGTGGGTGTCTCCTCTGCGCGGTAACGATCCGATGATCGGTTTTTTGGTCCTGTCTGGCCCTTGACTTTGGCTTTTGATCCGTTATTATGTCGCCCGGCAAGTGAATAGATGCACGATTGCAGGCTCCCGCCACGCGGGATGAAACGGGAAGTGTGGTGCAATTCCACCGCGGACCCGCCGCTGTAATCGGGCGTAACCCAGCCGCTTCGAGCCATTGTTCGGACGCGGTCGCCCCGTTGAAGCGATCATCGGATCGCCGATGGGGCGTGCCGGCCGGATGAGAAGGCGCGGCTGTCAGCAGGACCCACGGTTGCCGTGAACTCGGCGCCGCCTGCCGCCCGTGAGCCAGAAGACCTACCTGCAGCCGTGAGTTTTTTGTTGAGTGCCCCGGGCCTTGGGTGCTGACCTACTGCCCGGGATCCTCGTTCTGCCCGGTCGATCGCTGCGGATCGGCCTCGGCAACGTCAGGATCCCGCGTTCGTTTGCAGACTGTTCCATCCCAGTGCCTGCCCGGGGCGCTGGGATTTTTTTTCGGCCCGAGGTTGGCCGGGAAAGGAACAGTTCACATGCAGCGGACATCGGAAACGGCGGCACGATCGGTCATGGCGGGTCTTCTGGGTTTACTCGCGGCAGCGGGGACGGCCCTGGGGACGACGATCGGCGGGACGGAGTTCGACCTCGAGTACTGGGCGGGCACCGGCGCCAACCAGGCCGTGATGGTGGTGGACTTCGCCGCCACCGGCGGGCAGAGCTACAGTTTCGGTTTCCAATGGGACGGCACGGCCACTGGTTACGACATGGTGCAGGCGGTGGCGGGCGCCGGTGCGCTGGATTTCGCGGCCACGACCTTCCCCGGCTTCGGCACCTACATCGACAATTTCCTCTACGGCTCGGAAGCCGGCAACGTGAGTTATTACTGGCAGTACTTTACCGGCACGCCGACCGGCGGGACCGTCGCCTGGACGTCGTCGATGATCGGCATGAGCGATCGAATCCTGTCCGACGGGAGCATCGATGGCTGGTATAACGGCTTCAATCCGGGCGCGTCGCCGCGGGCGCCCGAGCCCGCCACCGCGTTGTTCCTGGCGGCCGGCGTCCTGCTTTCGCGAAAGGCGATTCGTCGGCCGCGCGGCGCGTGAAGCGAAAACACCGGGAGATCCGGTATGCGACGACAACGATTCATGCTTGTGGCGATGATCCTCGGCGCGGCCACCGCGGTCCGCGCCGGGGACTATGCCATCGAGGTGATCTCCTACGACAAGTCCCTGTCGGGCGAGTTCAACGATCCGCAGGTCGTTCTGGGGCGACCGACGATCGACACGACCGGCGATTTCAGCATGTTCGAGCCCATCGTGGCTGTCCTGCCCGTGTTCGCCCCGTGGAAGAACACGGAGGTGTACCGCGTGGGCGAAGGCACCTCGCTGGTCGTCAAGTTCGACCATCCGGTCTACAACGATCCGCTCAATCCGTGCGGCGTCGACCTTATCATTTACGGCAACGCCATCCAGCGCGTCGGCGGGAGCCAATACTGGCTGAACGGCGATCCGAACGGCACTTTCGTTCAGACGACCGATCTCACCGCGGAGCCGGCGATTGTCTCAGTCAGTCAGGACGGCCAGACGTGGCACACGTTCTCCGACGGCCCGTTCGCCGACACGTTCGCGCCGACGCTCGGGCGGATCTACGATCCCCCACACTACGACCCCTCGCTTCCGCGGAATGGCTGGTGGGGTCGGCCGACCGTTCCGACTTATCCGCTGAATCCGGGTTTGGCCCCGGCGGACTTCCTGGGGTTAAGCGTTGCCCAGGTCGCGCGCGAGTACGGCTGGTCGGCCGGCGGCACCGCCTTCGATCTCGACGATCTCGATTCCCCTTTGCCGTGGTTTCAGTATGTCCGGGTCTCCAACCCGTCCGGCGCGGGCCTGACTCCGGAGATCGACGCCTTCGCGGCGGTTTGCCCCATGGCGTTTCCCGATTTGGATTGCGACTCCGACGTCGATCTGGACGATCGGGCTGTGTTCGAGCCCTGCAGTCTCGGATCGAATGTGCCGGTGCCCGGCGGCTGCGAGCGATCCGACTTCGACCAGGACGGCGATGTCGATCAGGCCGACTTCGGGATCTGGCAGCGATGCCTGAGCGGCACGGATGAACTGGCGGACTTCAATTGCGTGAGCGCGCCATGAACGGACCGAGGCGATATCCCCGTCCCCGCAGGGCGTTCACGATCATCGAGCTGATGGTCGTGATCGGAGTCATCGCCTTGCTGGCTTCGATTCTGCTGCCGGCGCTCGCCCGCGCCCGCCGGCAGGCGGCCAGCGCCGCTTGCCTCAGCAATCTCCGCCAGTTCGTGTTCGCCGCTCAGACGTACAGCCAGTTGAATCGCGACCGATACCCCATCGCGCAGTACGCGGTGATCCAGCTTCCGCGGATGATCCAGTACAAATGGGATTTCACGACCGTCGTGGACACCGCGGCCATGACCCGCACGGTGAAGCCGGGCCTGCTCTGGACGGGCGGCACGGATCTGGAAGTCCACCAGTGCCCGTTATTCAAGGGCGACTCCCAGGCACCCGGCGAACCGTATACCGGGTACAACTACAACACGAGTTACATCGGGCACGGGCAGGGCGAGGCGATCGTGGCCCCGATCACCGTGACGCAGGTCCGCAGGCCGGCGGATTGCGCGCTCTTCGGCGACGGCGAGTTCGCCGACGGGGCCAACAAGTATATGCGATCTCCCTACAAGGATGTTCGAGGCGGCGGCGATGATCTCGACAATCGTACCGCCGGCACCCAGGGTTTTCGTCATCTCGGGCGGACGAATGTGGCCTTCTGTGACGGCCACGCCGCCGCCTGGGGCCAGCGTCATACCTTCAACAGCGAAGGTCGCGAACCTGCTCCGGGTACCGGTTTTCTGTCGCCCGACAACCGACTCTACGATCCGTTGGCCCGCCCGGGGCACCCCGTCGCCGCGGTGGCTCAGCCGAAGTAATCCGGTTCGTTGCCCGGTTTCCATTTGATGTTGCAGCCGGCGCTGGGAACCTGCGGCTCGGGTACCGGTTTGCCCGCCAGGACCGCATCGAGGGCCGCCCTCAGATCTCTGCCGGTCACCGGTTTATCGTTGCCCGGGCGGCTGTCGTCCATCTGCCCGCGGTAGACCAGTCGGCGCTTGCGATCGAACAGGAAGAAATCCGGCGTGCAGGCGGCCCCGTAGGCTTTGGCGACTTCCTGCGTCTCGTCGTACAGATACGGGAACACATATCGTGCGTCCGCCACCTCTTTTCGCATGGCGGCCGGGCTATCGTCGGGATACGCCTCCGCGTCGTTCGAGTTGATTCCGACGATCGCAACGCCTTTCGCCTGATATTCCCGAGCCAGGTCGGCGAGCCCTTTGCGAATGTGTTTGACGTAGGGGCAGTGGTTGCAGATGAACATCACCAGCAGGGCCGGGGCATCCTTGAAGTCGCCCAGCGAGACGGTCTGCCCGGCCGTATGTGACGGTAGTCGGCAATGGCCGAACGCTTGCC
>JAPKGY010000457.1 GCA_026647385.1 Phycisphaerae bacterium
GTGGGCGGCCAGGGCCAGGCCGGTGATGCAGTACCCGCACCGGTCGCACAGGGGCTCGCGAGGCCGGAAGGCGGGGCCGGACGGCGGACCGGCGTAGCGGCTGGCCCCGACGAGCAAGGCACGGAGCCATAAGAATACGGGTGTACCCGCCGTGAATATCAACACGCCGACGACGAACAAATCTGAGAGCCGGGCTGTGTATAACTGATTTTCGTTGCTCGCGAAGCCAAGCAGTGCGAACGCAGCGGCGGCCACGGGCAGGCAGGTGGTGGACCAGTAAACGTTTTTGAGGCTGCGCTTAACGACGGAGCCGGCCGAGTCGCCGCCCGCGCACCAGGGCATGAACAGAACCGCCAGGATGACCGGGAGCAGCTCCAGTCCGATCGCCGTCACCGCAATACCCCACCATGGGACGCCCAACCATGGCGTCAATGTGCTGGCCGATGCAGCGATGAGCACTCCCTCGGCGATCGCGTTGCGCAGTTCGTGGAGATTCGGGTCATGGACCACCGCAAATGCGATGCCGATGGCCGCGATGACGAGGGGCGTCACCAGCAGGGCCAATGCATGGGCGGCCAAGGCCCGCTTCCACGTGCCGACCGCCAGATGAGGGCCGATGCGTTTGGGTACGATCCAATAAGCCAGCAGTGCGATCCAGAAGCTGATCCGCCGGGCCGGCTCGGGCTCGGGAGCGGTGGCCGGCAGGAGCGGCGCGACCTGATCCCGCGCGAATGCGCTGCTCGGGTTGATTCTCTGTGGTTCCGTCATCAGTTCGACGACTCGCGCCTCCGCATATCCGTGAACACGACGTCGGGGTTGTCCTCGTTGAACACACCGATGCGATTGGAATTTCGCGAGCCCTGGCCGCCGTCGTCCCGACCATTGAGCCCGATGCTGTAGAGCACGTAGCCGTCGCCCTGAGGCCGATAGCGGAGCGGCTGACGGTCGGCGTAGTCGATCGGCAGCCGCGGTAGAAAGCCCGGCACAAGCTGGCTGAGTCGATCGGGATATCGGCCATGGCGTCGATGGTACTCGCGTAAGGCCAGCATCGTCACGCCCGCCTCCAGTTGGCAATACGAGGCATAATAGAACAGAAGGCCACGCAAGTGGGTATCCTGCTTCTCCACGCCTTGTATTTGGAACCCTCCCCAGTCCACATTCGGAAAGCCACTCAGGATCCCGGGCTTGGGAGCGACGAGTTTCCCGGATTGTCCGGCTGCAATCTCCTGATAACCGGCGATGTCGACGCAGGCATCCAGGGAGGCGTAATAAGCGTCGACCTCCCTCGCAGCGGTATGGACATCGTGAAACACCGGGGAAAGCAGGTTCCAGAGGCGCGAAGGCTGCAGGCCGACGGTCGTTCCTCCCCTTTGAAGAGAGTCGTACTTCAAGCTCATGGCCCGCACGTCCATCCAGTCGCCGCCCTCGCGCACGTAGACACTTTCGATCTCGTTCAGGCTGTAAATGCGTTCCCCCGCCAGCAACGCAGAGGGCATTAAGGGCAGCCCGAAAACGTTTTCGATCCGCAGCGCAAGATCGAAAGAGTCAATTGAGCCCACGGGCTGTCGTGCCTGAAGAACCATTTCCCCACCGACGAGGTGACTACCGGCAACGCAAACCAGGGTATCGATCAACAACCGCGATCGCAGTGTCTGCCGGTAGACGCCCAATGTGGTCAGCCAGTCCTGAGCCGCCGCATGGAAGTCCTTATTCACCTCGGCCTCCCAACGCGAATGCACCACAAGCCACCTGCCCCAGGCACGACAATGGGATAAGTGCGGCAGATAGGACGCGGGAGGCAACACGACAGGGAAGTACCATCCTCGCTCGACAGCCTGGCGCATCCGCTCGCGAGCAGCGCGGAATTCCGTTGAAGCGAAGACCTTTTCGACCGCCGCGAATTCGGGCTTTCTCGCATCCCAGGAGCCTTCAAATAAATCGATGAGGTCGAATCCCGGGAACTCGCTCAGAGGTGGCTTCGTCTCCCAGGGGCGATTCACAATCAAGTCGTCAGCCTCGGCCCGAGTCAGCGCCCCCGACGGGGGCGGGTCGACTTCGGCGATCCGGGCTTCCCAGTATTCCGGGCGCGGGGTGGGCTCGAGCGCCATTCGCGGCGAGGCGAATCGAACAAAGGCGGCAACCACGACGAGCAATAACACCAGCACGCCGACGCAAAGACATCGGCGAACGCGCCGCGGTTGAGCGGCTTGGTCGGGTTGTTCCTGTGTGCTCGTCATGGGGTGCCCTGATCGCAGGCCGCACCAAAAGGTCGACAACGCGATCCAAAGGTTATTGTCCCCGATGACGCTGATCTTACACGTTCAACCTGGCTGATTCGAGCACATCAGCGATCGCCGGTGGCCCGAGGGCCCTCAGCAGCTTGAGCAATTGCGTGGCCACCCACTCCGCAAGGAAAAACGCCCCGTAGCGCGAGCGTCCCGCGTCGTTGCCGGCCAACCCCGGCATGCCGGCCGTCAATGGGCCGGAACCCGGCGAGGATCGGGCGGCGAACCCGAACGCAGGGCGCTGCGTTTTCCGTCGTCCGCACCCGGTAGTTGTGCTACAGACTCGGCAGGGCGCGGTTTTTGACCCGGTTCCAGGCGCATGGTAAGTTGCCTGCTCGAAACGGGTTGGCCGGGTCTCGAACGGCCACGGGCGAGCCATGCTCTACAATCACGCGTTCACGCGATGGGAGGATCGTTATGAGTGCTGAGACGAATCGCAGAGAGTTTCTTCAGCGGACGGCGGCAGTGGCGGCGGCGGTGGGGGTAGGCGGCGCGCCGGCGGTGGCGGCCGAGGCGGAAAAGTGCGCGACCCACGCCCATAAAGGACAGGCCATGCTCAAGTTGTCGTGCCAGGAAGGGATCGTCCCCGCCGACAAGCTGGAGGAGAAACTCGACCTGCTGGAAAAGTGGGGTTTCGAGGGCATCGAGTTCGGCGGTAAGAACCTTGTCACGCGGGTGGACGAAATCAAGAAGGCGATGGAAGGCCGGCCGATCAAAGTCAGTGCGATCTGCGCGGGATTCGAGGGCTGGTTGATCGCCCGCGACCCACAGATCCGCAAGAAATGCGTGGAGTCGATGAAGCAGATCCTGACCGCGGCCGGCGCGCTGGGCTCGGTCGGCATGATCATGGTGCCGTCGTTCAACCGCCAGGACGAACAGGGCTCGCTGCCGCCCAAGGACGCCCGCGTGCTGCTGGCCCCGTACACGCGGTGGACCGATCGCACGCCCGGGCCGCAGCTCCTGCTGCAGGAACTCGGCGAACACGCCGCCAAAGCCGGCACGACGATCATCCTCGAGCCGCTCAACCGCGAGGAGTGTTACTTCCTGAGGCTGCTGGCCGACGCCGCCTCCATCTGCCGCGACGCGAACCACCCCGGCGTCGCCATGATGGGCGACTTCTGGCACATGACCTGGGAAGAGACGAGCGACATGGGCGCGTTCCTGTCCGGCGGCAAGTACCTCAAGCACGTACACATCGCCAGCCGGCGCCGCCGCAAAATGCCCGGCGAGGACGGCGAGGCCGACAACTACGTGGACGGATTCAAAGGCCTCAAGATGATCGGTTATCAGGGATACGTCAGCTTCGAATGCGGCTGCGAGGGCGACCGGAAGGAACGCATCCCCGCGGCCGTCAAACTGATCAAGGAACAGTGGGAAAAGGCTTGACCCAGACGGGCACCCGCCAGGCACGGAGAGACGGCGCGACCGATCCTCCGTGCCTGTTTTGTCGATAACGTTTGCGCCGCGGGACATCCGCGAGAGGGAGCAACCGATAGTTCTTTGAACTCCGCTTCGAGTTCTCCGCCCTTTTGCGCGAGCAGGCAGCCGCCGCTTTTCAGAACCGGCAACGACCATTGCCAGAGTTTTGCCAGGCTGGCGACAGCGCGCACGACAACAAAAT
>JAPKGY010000458.1 GCA_026647385.1 Phycisphaerae bacterium
GATGATTTGAGGGCGAGAATCCACCGCACCATCTTCTTCCAGAGGCAAATGTATTGGCCTGCATCCGTGGTCGGACATTGCGAGTTGGAGCCCCATCTGCCCCGCTGTCCACGAGCCGATCGCCGGGCCCAGCGGTTCCGCCTGTTGCAGGAAGTGAACAATCTTCGCCTGCTCGACCGTTCCGTTGGGGAGATGCGGCCGCTCGAGCCGGACGAGCGAGAAAAGCTCATAGCCCTCCTGTCGTCGAAGGAGAAATGCAAATTCGACGACATACGCAAAAAGCTGTTTTCGCAGTACGACGGGGTCCGATTCAACCTGGAGGCCGGCGATCGCAAAGAGCTGAAGGGTTTGCCCTGCGATCATGCCCTTGCCGGCAAGAAACTGCTCGGCAAGAAGTGGCAAACCCTGACCGAGCAGCAGAAGGACCGGATCGTGTCGGCGATCATCGACGCAGAGGAAGACCGGCTGCGGTATCTGCTGACTGAGTTTGGCCTGGACCCCGCGCTGACCGAGTCGCTTCTGGAGGTCGATCTGGGTGAGGGTTATTCGAGCTATAGCCTGCATGCCATCAAGAAGCTGCTGCCGCACCTGGAGAAGGGATTGCCCATGCTCAGCCGGGACGGCTCCCCGTGCGCGGTCCGCGACGCGGGGTATCTTCTGCCCTGGGAGGTAAGGCCTGACCAAATGCCTCAACTTCCACAGCCGCCCGCTCTCACCAACCCTCTGGTTCGCCAAGCGTTGCACGAGGTCCGAAAGGTCGTTAATGCGATCGTTCGGGAACTCGTGCAGCCCGACGGGCATCGGCTGGCCCGAATCCATATCGAACTGGCTCGCGACGTCAAAGGGACGGCGATCCAGCGGGCGAACGAATCAAAGCGTATGCGCGAGCGTCAGCAAGTCCGCGATGAAGCGGCTGATGCCATCCGAGAGGCGGGATTCAAGCCCACGCGGGAGGCCATCGAGCGCCATATCCTCTGGAATGAGCAGGGTAAAATCTGCGTCTACTCCGGACGGGTCATCAGCCTTTCCCAGCTTTTGGGTGGTGAAGTGGACGTTGACCACGTCCTGCCCTACTCCCGGAGCCTGGATAACTCACTAGCCAATCGGGTGGTCTGTTTTCGAGGCGAAAACGTCGACAAGGGTGATCGCACACCCTATGAATGGCTGGCGGAGACCCACTCCGTCAGGTATCAAGAGATACTTCAGCGGGCCGACGCCCTTCCCGACTTCCGCAAGGCGGCCCGCTTCCGGCAGAAGTCGGTTGAACTCGACGATTTCATCAATCGCCAGTTGACCGACACGGCCTACATTTCGGGCAAGGTGCGCGAGTATGTCCAGTGCCTGGGGGCCGACGTCGTCTGTACGAAGGGGCAAACCACCGCCGAGTTGCGTTGGCAATGGGGCCTCAATACGGTCCTGCGCGACGACGGTCTGGACCTCAAGAACCGCGAGGACCATCGGCACCACGCCGTTGACGCCATTGTGATCGCCCTGACGAATCGATCCCGGCTCCAGCAGCTTGCGCGAATCCGCCGCGAGGGCGGAACCGAACAGACCGGCGAGGTCTTGCCGGAACCCTGGCCGCATTTCCGTCACGCGGTGGAAGACGTGGTCAATACGATCAACGTCTCACATCGCGTTCAGCGAAAGGTGGCCGGGGCCCTCCATGAAGAGACAATCTACGGCCCGACCGAGACGCCCGGCGTATTCGTCTACCGTAAGCCGCTCGAAGCGCTCACCACCGCGATGATCGACGATATCCGCGACGAGGTGATCCGCGGCCTGGTCGTGGACCGCCTCAAGGCGTTTGGTATCGAGCCGGGCTCGCGCGAGAAGATTCCCGCAGCCGTCTGGAAAGAGCCGCTGTGCATGGCCAGCGGCGTGCCAGTCCGGAAGGTGCGATTGGTTCGGCGCGACTTGACCATTCGTCCTATCCGTAACGGGACAGCTTGCGTCAAGCCAGGAAGCCTCCACCACCTGTGCATCTTTGAGTCTGTGGACGAACACGGAAAGCTCAAGCGGGAAGCGATCTTTGTCTCAATGCTTGAGGCTGTAGAACGTATCAAGAGTGGGAAGCTGCTAGTTCA
This sequence comes from Phycisphaerae bacterium, assembly GCA_026647385.1. GTDB lineage: Bacteria > Planctomycetota > Phycisphaerae > UBA1845 > PWPN01 > JAPKGY01. The sequence goes on from JAPKGY010000458.1 coordinate 2,088, forward strand.
AAGAAAGCACCCCGCTCGCCCAGATGCTCAATTCGTGATGTCCCTCAGCAGGGGAGAAATGGTTTTGGCGGAGTCTGGCGGAGGGCAACGCCTGCTATCCTTCAGAACAGCAGCATCCACCCAAGGACAACTCTATTTCGTATCCCATGAGGATGCCAGACCTAGTAGCGAGATGAAGAGAATAGTCTTCAAAGCGAATACGCTTAAAGGTAGAAAAGTGACTGTCGGCCCCTTGGGCCGGCTCCGGTGGGCCAATGATTAAACGCACCATCGAAATCTCGATGGAGCCGGTTCACTTGGCGGTCAAGCTGGACCAGCTTCAGCTTCAGCGGCATGAGGCCAATCCCGGTACGGCCGCCAGCATTCCCTGCGAGGACATCGGGCTGGTGATTGTCGATCACCCCCAGGTCACGTATTCCCATCAGGCACTGGCCAAGCTAATCGAGTTCGGGGCGGCGGTTCTGTTTTGCGGGCGGGACCACCTGCCGGCCGGCATGTTGCTGCCCCTGGCCACCCACACCGAAGTCGTCTGGCGGATTCAGGACCAGATTGCAGCCTCAAAGCCCCTCTGCAAACGCCTCTGGCAGCAAATCATCGTCGCCAAGATCCATGCTCAGGCTGCGAATCTGGCTCCGGATAACCCGGCCCGCGGAAAGCTCCTGACCCTGGCTGATGAGGTCAAATCCGGCGACCCGACCAACGTCGAGGCTCAGGCGGCCAAGGTGTATTGGTCCGCATGGCTGGGTGACCCCCCTGGCACGGGCATTCTGCCCGTGGGCCAAGGCCTGGAAGGCCATGCCACATGTGGCACGGGCATCTTGCCCGTGGAGGATGATCTGGAAGGCCATGCCACGAGCGGCACGCGCGTTCCTGCCGGTACGGACAAACCTTTCCGCCGCGATCCGGACGGCGACGGGTTGAATGCACTCCTGAACTACGGCTATGCCGTGCTTCGGGCGGCTGTGGGGCGGGCCTTGGTGGGTTCCGGCCTGCACCCGGCCTTGGGAATCCACCACGCCAACCGATCCAACCCCTTCTGCCTGGCTGACGACCTGCTGGAGCCGCTCCGGCCGCTGGTCGATGCCCGCGTCCGCGATTTGAACGAATGGGGTTTGAAAGCGCTCGAAAAACGCAGCAAGGTTCACCTTCTGGAGCTTCTGACGGCCACCGTGCGGATGGAGGACCAGACCGGCCCGCTCATGATCGCCCTGCACCGCATGACCGCGTCGCTGGCGAAGTGTCTGGCGGGCGGGGAGAAAAAACTCTCGATTCCCGTTGCAATGGATCGCGACTGATGATAATCAGTGGATACCGATGCATGTGGATCGTGGTCATGTTCGACTTGCCGGTGGACACGAAGGAGGCCCGGCGGGCATATGCGCACTTCCGCAAGAAGCTGCTCCAGGACGGGTTCGCCAAGATGCAGTTTTCGGTCTATTTCCGGCACTGCGCGAGCGAGGAGAACGCCGAGGTACACTTTCGGCGCGTAGAGATGTTCGTCCCCGACGACGGCGAGGTCCGGATCATCACCATTACCGACAAGCAGTTCGAGCGGATGCGGGTTTACTGGGGAAAACGGCGCAAACCCACCGAACTTCCCCCTGCCCAACTCGAACTTTTCTGACCCCCCAGGCCCGCCAACTCCAGCCTCGTACGCGGTTTACGGTGGAGATAGTGTAATCGACCCTGGCCCGCCATCAAACCGCAACTCACCGGCCCGGGCGGCGGCCACGAAGACGAGTGTAATCGACCCTGGCCCGCCATCAAACCGCAACACCCGAAAGGATATGGTGCCCTGATG
>JAPKGY010000459.1 GCA_026647385.1 Phycisphaerae bacterium
TCACCACGCCGGTCAGTTCCAGGTCGGGCAGGGCATCCGGGCGGATGGACACAGTTTGCCTGCGGTCAGCCCGACGGCCACCACCACGTATTACTCTCGCACCAGGAACACCACCACGAACTGCCTCAGCGCGGGTTGCGGCCAGGTTACCGTCACCGTCTTCTCCATCCCGCCGGCCCCAACGAACGTCCAGGCGACCCCGCCCGAAATCTGTCCGGGGCAGTCAGCCACGTTGTCGGCCACCGTGGGGGCCGAGGAAACCGTCGAATGGTTCACCACCAGTTGTGGGGGAACCCCCGTTCCCGGCGGTCCCACCCCCCTGGTCAGCCCCACGAAGACGACGACTTACTACGCCCGGGCCATGAACCTCACCACCGGGTGCCCGGGCTCCCAATGCACGTCGGTTACCCTGCAGGTCACCACCCCGCCGCAGAGCCCCAGCCGGCCCAACCCGGGCAACGCAACCACCGATGCGGCCCTCGATACCAACCTCCAATGGTCCGGAGGCCTCTCGGCCAACTTCCTCTTCGGCATTCGAGACGCCTACAACGGGCTCTATGCCATCAACGTGACCAGCGGCTACGTGTCGCTCATCGGCCAGAGCGCCGTCACTGGCGGCACCTGCGGCCTCGCCCACTCGGGCGGATGGGCACTCTACGGCTCGGTCCCGTTCGGCATGTCCATCATCCAGGCGAATGGGGGCGGGGCCGCAGTTTATGGGAACACGGCCATGGAGGGCATGGCCTTCGACAGCACCACCGGAACGCTTTACGGAGCGATCAACAGCCAGTTCTTCACCGTCGACCCGCTGACCGGCGCTCTGTTGGATACGCTGCCGCCATGGCCCGATGACGTGGAAGGATTGGCCTTCGTGAAATCGGTCGGTCCACAGGGTGCCGTGTACGGGATGGACGACGACGGCGAACTCCACCGCTACGACCTCGCCCTCGGAACGTTCACATGGGTGGGCAGCACAGGCCTGGGAACCGCCACGGACAACAGCGGACTGGCATATGCCCCGGACCTGGATGTCCTCTTCCTGATCACCAAGTCGACGGGTGCCCTCTATCGTGTCAACAAGGACACCGCCGCCGCCACATTCGTGGCCAACACCGGGATCTCCGGTACTTCCGGTTTCTCCGGCCTGGCCTACGGTCCGGGGGCGTCGACGTTCGCCCCGTTCGAGCCGGTGGAACAGCCGTCGGAACCGAGTGTGACCACCGACGGGGACCTGCTCCAGCCGGATTCGGGAGACACCCGGACCCAACACGCGGATTCCGAATCCGAACAACCGTCGGCGGACCTGCTCCCGGCCGGCGCGGTTTGTGCGATGACCTACGACGTGTATCTGGATACCGTTAATCCGCCGGCGACGAGTGTCTGCAGAGGCCTGACGTCCACCACCTGCGATCCCCCGGTGAACCTTCTCGCAGGAACCTTGTACTACTGGAGAGTGGTCGCCACAAACTGCTGCGGCACCACCGAGGGACCCGTCTGGATGTTCATGACTCGTCCGCCGCGACCCCCCGTCGCCCAGGCGACGAAAGCCCGCACAACCGTCGATCTCTCGATGAATATCCCATTGTCCGCGACGGACCCCGACGGCGATCCGCTGACCACCATCATTACTGCATTGCCCACCCAGGGCGCAATCACCGACCCGGGAGCCGGTCCGATTACCTCCACACCGTATACGCTGTCCGGTGGAGGGAAGGTAGTGACGTATGCCCCGGCCCCGGGCTACCTGGGACCGGACAGTATCCTGTTCAAAGCCAACGACGGCGGCGCATACCCCACAGGGGGCGACTCGAATGAGGCGTCCGTTTCGATCACCGTATCGGACTGCATCTTCTTCGACGACTTTCCCTCCACCACACTCGACTCGACGAACTGGACCAGCACGACGGGCGGCCCCACCATCGACAGCGTGGGGATTGCCGAACCCAGCGAGCCGTATTCCCTCCGCCTGAACGGAGGCCCCGGCGGGGCCGATGCGGTGCTGTCCCGCGTGATCAACGCAAGCATCTACAGCCGGGTGGAGCTTCGCTATCAGTACGAATTGCGGGGCGGCGGGGACTCACCCGAAACAGGAGATGACCTGGTCGTCGAACACCTGAACGCCTTGAACACCTGGGTCGAAGTGGCTCGCCATCTCGGCTCCGGACTGGACATGACCACATACACCGCCCACTCCGTTCAACTCCCATCGGGAGCCTTGCACGCCGGACTCCGAATCCGGATCCGCAACCTGTCAACCGCGGGCACCATCGATGACTGGTTCGTGGACGACGTCGAGATCTGCGGAACACCGTGTGCGGCCAAGCCGGCGAACGCCCAGGCCACGCCGGCGGAGATCTGCCTCGGGCAGTCGAGTACGTTGTCTGCCACCGTCGGCGCCCAGGAGACCGTCGAGTGGTTCACCGGCAGTTGCGGTGGAACACCGGTCCCCGGCGGAGCCCGTCCGTCGGTAAGCCCGGCTGGGACCACCACGTACTATGCTCGGACGAAAAACCCGGCCTCCGGTTGCATCAGCATGAATTGCGATCAGACGACCGTCACGATCCTTTCGACACCGTCCGATCCCACCGGCGCCCAGGCCGATCCTGCAAGCCTCTGTCCTCCGGAGTCCGCCGTGTTGTCCGCCACCGTCGGCCACGATGAAACCGTCGAGTGGTTCATCGACACTTGTGGCGGCACGCCGCTGCCGGGCGGGACGAATCCGCCGGTAAGCCCCCGAAAAACCACCACCTACTACGCCGGGGCGAGAAACGTCATCACCGGGTGCCTAAGCCCTCACTGCATCCCGGTCACGGTGCAGGTCGGCGGCGACATGAAAGGCGACTTCGACGGAGACTGCGACGTGGACCTGACCGATTTCGCCCACGTCCAGCTCTGCCTGAGCGGAACGTACATGCCGCAGAACGACCCGCAATGCCAGGATGCCAGAATGGATCGCGACGACGACGTGGATCAGGCGGATGTCACCGCCTTCATGCAGTGCATGAGCGGGAGCTTCGTACCGGGGGACCCGGCCTGCGGGAAATGATCCGGTGCGCGGGCGTTTGCCACGGAAGGCGACGCTCCCGGCCGATCGCTCAGGCCGCGCCCCGCGGACTCGGAAGGGTGATCGTAAAGACGCTCCCTTGTCCGACCTCGCTCTCGGCCTTCACCGTCCCGCCGTGGGCCAGAACGATGTGCTTGACGATCGCCAAGCCCAGGCCCGTGCCGCCGAGGGCCCGGCTTCGGGCCTTGTCGACTCGATAAAAACGCTCGAACAGTCGGGGCAGGTGCTCGCGCGGGATCCCGCAGCCTCGATCGCGGACGCGGATCAGAACGTTGTCCTCCGTCATCTCGACTTCGACGCGAACCTCGCGGCCGCTCTCGCTGTACTTGGTCGCATTGTCGATGAGATTGACCAGCGCCCGTTCGAGCAGTTCCGGATTCATCGCCGCCTTGACGTCCGGGGCGCAGTCGACGGCGATCGAGACGCCCCGTTCGTCGGCGGCGACTCGGCAGGTCTCGACGGCGCCGTCCACCACCTCGCGCACCGGCGCAAGCTCCAAAGGCGTTTCCTTCGACTCCGCCTGGGTTTCGATACGTGACAGCTCGAGCAGATCGTCCACCAGCGCGGACAGCCGGCCCGCCTGGCGGACGATCGCCTGCGCGGCCTTGTCGATCAAATCCTCCGTACGCGACTCGCGATCGAGCAACGTCTCGGCGTAACCGTAAATCGAGGTAATCGGCGTCTGCATCTCGTGGGAAGCGTTGGCGACAAAGTCCCGCCGGACTCGCTGGAGACGGTATAGCCGGGTTACCTCGCTGAGCACGATCAGCGAGCCCGTCTTGATCGCCGCCGCATCCCGCAGCGCGGTGCCGCGAACCTT
>JAPKGY010000046.1 GCA_026647385.1 Phycisphaerae bacterium
TGCTTCGGTGTAGGTCTTGATCGCGCCGGCCGCTTCGGCATCCACCAACGCTTGGGTGAGGCCAGCCAACGACTCGGAAGCCAGGATGTCCACCTCGCCGCCGAGCAACAAGCTTTCAGCGCTCTCGGGGAGTTCACCGTGGGCCACCGCCTGGGCTTCGGCGACGGGCACCAGCTCGACTCGGAGGTCAACTTTCGCGACCAGCGGGGTACGTTCGATTACGAACGATTCCGTTGGCGCGAAATCCTGCGACTGCGGCACACCGATACGCTCCGATCCTGGTACCAGTTCGAGGCGATCGATCGGACCCAGGGCGGCCTCGCGGCGAGCGTACCGCAGATCCAGGAGAAGGCCTACTCCCTGACCGGCACGCTCGAGCATCAACTGTACGAGAGCCTGGTCTCCCAGCTCACCGCCTTCGGGCAGACGCAGGATTTCGAGGACGGCCCGCAGATCGACCGATACGGCGTACTGGCAAGTCTGGATTACCGCAAGACGAATCCGTGGGGAGTCCTGCAGGCGTCGTACCGGCCTCGGTTTCAACGGGAGGATCACCGCGGGGGAGAACGCAACTTCGAGGTGTTCCGTCAGAGTCATACGTTTCGAGACCCGGACCCCGTCGTGCTGAGCAACCCCAACATCGAGGTGAGTTCGATCCACATCACCGCGGAGGACAAGGTGACGGTCTATCAGCGCGGACGCGATTATGACGTACGGGTTCTGGAGGACCGGGTGGAGATCCGCCGCATTCCCACGGGCCGCATCCAGGACGGCCAAACGGTCCTGATCGATTACGTCTTCAGTTCCGGCGGGACCTACAAGCTGGACACGGTCAGTCAGGATTTCGGCATCCGGCAGAACTTCAAGTTCGGGCTCTCGCCGTATTACCGCCTGCGCTGGCAGGACCAGGACATCTCCCCCGAGACGTCCGAGGGCGCCGTGCCGGAGGACATCACTTCGAACATCTTCGGCGTCGAGTTCGAGCGATGGTCGCTGCGGCTGAGCGCGGAGTACGAGGACTATGACTCCAATATCAATCCCTTCGAGGCGATTCGGCTGGGCGCGGAGTACCGCCATCGGTTCGCCAGCGGAGCGACCGGCGACGTGAAGGTCCGATGGAGCGATACCGAGTACCGTCTGCCGGAGTTCCGCGAGTTGGAGTTCTTCACCGTGGAAGGGCGGTACCGCCATCCCATCTCCAGGTATCTCACCGTGGAGGGCGCCGCCCGCTACCGCACGCTGGACGACTCGCTGATCCGGGACCGGGATAAGGGGATCGACGTGGATCTTTCGGTGGAGTGGCTCTACCGCCAGACCGAAGTTAGGATGACGTACAGGCTCGGCCGCTTCGAGGACAGCTTTACGGATGCGTCCTCGTCGGTGTTGTATCTGCAAGTCAGGCGGAGATTCTGAACGGACATGCTCCGGAAGCCTTCGATGGTGCTGTTGAGTCTGTTGTGTCCCGTGCTGGGCGGTTGCAGTCAAGCCCTCAAGCCGGTTTTCGAGCCCGTGGAACCGCCCATCGTGTGGCCGCCGGCGCCGAACCCGGCCCGGATCGTCTACGTCGGGCAGTTGGGGGAGGCCGCCGACCTCAAGCCCGCGCCCAAGCCGTTCCAGTTTCTGACCGACCTGGTGGCTGGCGCCGAGCCGCCCAGGCGGTTGTATGGACCTCGGTCCGTGATCCGCTCCGAGCACGGTGCGCAGCTTTGGGTCGCGGACCCCGGCGGGCGATGCGTCCATCTGCTGGATCTGGAGCAACGAACGTATCGCAAACTCCAGAAGATCGCCGACGCGCATCTGCTCAGTCCGGTCGGTGTGTGCAACGGCCCCGGGAACTCGATTTACGTGTGCGATTCCGAAGGCGTGGCCGTCCATCGGCTGGACGCTCGAACAGGGGCGTTGATCGAGGCCCTGCGCTTGCCGGAGGACATCCGCAGGCCGGTCGCTGTCAGCTATCACGCCGAAAGCGGGGAACTCTTCGTGGTCGACGTCAGCGCCCACGACATCAAGGTCCTCAGCGCCGACGGTGATCTGATCCGCGTCATCGGCCATCGAGGAGCCGCGCCGGGTGAATTCAACTACCCCTGTGCGCTGGCCAACAGCGGGGATCTGATCTGGGTGGCCGACGCGGGCAACAACCGGGTCCAGGCGCTCACGCTCGCGGGTGTCCCGGTCCGCGCTTTCGGGCAGGCGGGGGACGCCTCGGGCGACCTGGCTCTTCCCAAGGGCGTCGCATGCGACAGCGACGGCCATGTCTACGTGGTGGACGCCCGGTTTGAAAACGTGCAGGTTTTTGACCGGACCGGACAGTTGCTGCTGGCGTTCGGCGAGGAGGGCACCGGCCCCGGCCAGTTCTGGCTGCCCGCGGGCATCTTCATCGATCCTGCGGACCGGATCTGGATCTGCGATTCGTACAATAGCCGCATCCAGGTGTTCGATTATCTGAAGGAAGGGCCGGCGACGCAGCCCAACGGACGGGAATCCCCGTCCGAGGAGGGGCCGGCGGGTTCGCGGCGCGAGCCGGTTATCCCGAGATTATCCTCCACTCGTCCGGCCAGGGAGGCGAAGTGATGTTCGGTCACCACCGGCGGTTGTGGATCGTTCCTTGCCTGTTCGTCGTCGGGTCCGTCCCGACGCTACGGGCTCAGGATCGCGTCTCCGAGACCGTGCACAATCTCTCGGTCAGCGGCCCGGGCACGATTCGGGCCCTCTCCGAGCAGCAGGTGTGCATTTTCTGTCACGCGCCGCACAATACCTCGGGCCTGCGTCCGCTGTGGAATCGGGACGTGCCGTCCACGAGCTATCGGATCTATCAGTCGTCGACCCTGAACGCCAGGCCGGGCCAGCCGACCGGCGCGAGCAAGTTGTGCCTGAGCTGTCACGACGGGACGATCGCGCTGGGCAGCGTGCTCAGTCGCGCCGATCGGATTCGGATGAGCGGCGGGGAATTCATGCCGGCCGGCCTGTCCAATCTGGGGACCGATCTGTCCGACGATCATCCCATCAGCTTCTTCTACACGTCGGGACTCGCAGCCTCGGACGGACAGTTGGCCGATCCGCACACGTTGCCCCGCGAGGTCCGGCTCGACGCCGCCGGCGAACTCCAGTGTACGAGCTGCCACGATCCCCACAGCAACGCGAACGGCAAGTTCCTGGTCATGCCCAACGAGTACGGGGCGTTGTGTACGTCCTGCCACCGCATGCACAACTGGGCGGGCAGTTCGCACCAGTCGTCCAGCCGGTCGGTTGCCGGTGCCCAGCAGACGGTCGGCTGGCCTTATTCGACGGTCGCGGAGAACGCCTGCCGGAGCTGTCACCGCTCGCATACCGCCGGAGGCCGCGAGCGGTTGCTGATCTTCGAGGATGAGGAGGACAACTGTCTGAGCTGCCACGCAGGCCAGGTCGCCCGGGCGAATATTCGATCCGAAATCGACAAGCCCAGCGCCCATGACCCCCGCCTCTATCAGGGGATCCACGACCCGGTCGAAACCCTCGCCGGAAGCCGGGCTCACGTCGAATGTGCCGATTGCCACAACCCGCACGCCGTCTCGGCACAGCCCACGACGACGGGGTATGTTCCGATCGGAGCCACGCTGACCCGCGCACGCGGCGTCACGAGCGCCGGCGCCGAGATCGCCGAGGCCCGCTATGAGTACGAGGTCTGTTTCCGATGTCACGCGGATTCGGCGGTCGAGATACCGCAACGGATCGTTCGGCAATCGCAGACCGCCAACCTGCGGCTCAAGTTCAGCCCGAGCAATCCCAGCTATCACCCCGTCGTGGTGGCTTCCCCGAGCCGGGACACGGTGAGTCTGGTTCCGGGCCTGCCGTCCGGTTCGCTGATCCGCTGCACCGATTGTCATTCGAACGACGCCGGCCCGGGCGCCGGCGGCACCGGCCCGGCCGGTCCCCACGGATCCATTCATGATTTCCTCCTCGAACGCAATTACACCACCCGGGACGACAACGCCGAATCCGCGTATGAGTATGCGATGTGCTACAAATGTCATCAGCGGAGCAGCATCCTGGGCGATCAGAGCTTCCCCGGGCACCGCCGGCACATCGAACAGGAACGTACTCCGTGTTCCGCCTGCCACGATCCTCACGGGATCAGTATGACCCAGGCGATGGGCTCGGATCACACCCATCTGATCAACTTCGACATCCGGATCGTCCGGCCCGAACAGACCACCGGGCGGATCGAGTTCCGTGACCTGGGAAGGTTCGCCGGAACCTGCACGCTCGTCTGCCACGGGAAGCAACACCTGGACGAGAGATACGGCATGGGCGAGTAACAGCGGTCAATGCCCGGGTCCGTGCGTGCGGCACGCCCCGGCCCGGTTCCGTCGTCCGGGCCCGGTCCGGTCGGTCGGCATCGCCGGTTCACCGGCGACCGCGGCCGGGACGCCACAGACCGAGCCCCACCGCGCAAATCAGCAGGCCAGAAGGTTCTGGAAGGTGGTAACCGACGGGGTAGGAGGCGCCCCACGCCCGGCCGATCAGGAAGTCCGCGTGCAGGCTGACCGTGGCGACGGCGGCGGCCGTGTCCGGATCGATGGTGACAATCTGGTTCGTGGAACGGATACCGTACAGCGTTCCGTCCGCGGCAGCTGCGAGTGCGTAGATGTCGGCATAGGGCAGTTTGCCGAGCGATGCGGCTCCGTTGCCCTTCGGATCGACGACGGCCAGATCGCCGGAGTCGGTCGACACGAGCAACCGTCCGATCGGGTCCACGACCAGGTCGCCCGCGGACCGGAATCCGGACAGACTTCCGAGTCGAGTCCCGCGGCCGGTGACCGGGTCGATCGAGATCAGAATGTCGTCGCCCGCCGCGTACAGGGTTCCGTCGCCGGCGAAAGCGAGCGCGTCGATGCCATAACTGTTGCCCGGACCGCCGAAGCCGTGAGCGCCGATCAGACGGCTCCAGCCGTTCGCCGCGTCGATCTCGTACAGATAGCTCGGTGTGACGCCGTAAAGCACGCCCTCCGGAGAGAATGCGATATCCGTGAACTGGGCGTCGGTCGTCCCGATTCGGTCGGCGGCGCCCGAGGCGGCATCCACCCCGAGCAGGTGGTTGGCGGAGTCGTTGACGTACATCAGGTCGGCCAGGAGGGGGTTGGCCGACACCCAGAACCCAACGAGCGCGGTTGAAACGACGGAAGCGAATCGACGCATGTGTGAACCTCGCGGTAGAACCCGCTCGAGCGATCCCGCCCGGCCGCGGGAGGCATCGACGCGGAAGGCCCCTGTACCCGGCCGGTGGCTCTTCTGGTGTCCAGTCGCTTCGGGCTGGTCACGAACAGCCTCTCCCTGGGGGGGCCTGGGCTCGGCCTCGGCCGCCCAAGCTGCCGGACAAATCCAAACCATCGGCCTGCGTATCCGTTTCCCGATGGTCTGGAAATCGGCTTCCTGAGGTCGGTGGCTTAGTCAGCAGTGCGCCCAAAGTGGAGATTCGAGGCGGCTATCGCTCACCGTTTCCCTGGACCGCCGGATCGACCTCGGCCGTCCGGAGTATCGCACGGCCGGCCTGTTTCCTGTTTTCGGGAAGAACCACCTGAGGGAGCGTTTCCGGATTCCTATTCCTGGGAACAAGCGCCCTGGAACCGGGTCACACCCGGTGGTTCGTTGAAGTACCCGGAATGCGGCGTTTCGGACCGCCAACAGGACAAGTTGGACTGTCTTTTGCCCACGAGAAGGGAATCTCCTCCTGCGGACCTGCCTCTGTTGGTTGAAATCCCTCAGGGCGATCGGAATGGCCCTGCGGAAGGGCAGCCGGATGGGGGGGAATCCGGCGTTGACGTGGAGCCGTCCCCTCGGCCTGCGACTTTGGCGGGGCGTACGCCTTTGCTTGAACTGATGGCATGCTGATTGCACGTTGCCGGCTGGAATGTGCTTCTGCCGTTGGCTGGGATGACGCCAATCCGCCAGGCTGGCAGGCCTGAGGTGGGCATTCCGGCCGGAGTCGCGCGGGATTCTCAACGGCGTGTCGGCGATGTCCGGGGGCGTCGGTGTTTCGAGCCCCCAGGATCATCGGGAAGGGTTTGTCCTCGGGTGGCTTGGTCTTTACGTCAAGAACGGCGGTCGAACGCGCTTCAGGGCGTCGTGATCGGTTTGCTTGTGGCGGCGTGGCCTGGGTTGGCCCCTGCGCAAGAGGCGGGCGTTGAGGCCTTGAATCGCAGGTGCCTCAATTGTCACGGCCAGACGCGGATCACGTCGATTCCGCAGGAGGAGCGCGACTCGATGGTTTCGACGCGGCGGGCCAAGCCGCGGACGGACCTGGGCAAGCTCTATTTCGATCAGACGGCATTTGCGTCGAGTGTTCACGCGACGGTCGGGTGCCTGGCTTGCCATCCGGGCTCGGAGAAGCTGCCGCACCCGGCGATACTCCCGGATCCAAGCTGTGAATCGTGTCATGCGACGCAGGCGGACCTGCACCTTCGAGGCGTCCACGCGGAGAAATGGGCGGAGGGCAATCGCGAGGTTCCGCGTTGCTGGACGTGTCACGGCGGGCACGACGTTCTGCCGCCGACCGAGCCTCGGTCGCGGACTTATCCGCTGAATGTATTGACGGTCTGCACGAGCTGTCATGAAAAGCACGGCCCGTCGGCGGACGTCGGGCAGACGGGCCGGCAACTGATCGATGCGTATCTGGGCAGCGCGCACGGCAAGGCGGTCCGGCGGTCGGGCCTCATCGTGGCCGCCACCTGCCCCGATTGCCATCGGGCGCACGACATTCTGCCTTCGCAGGACCCGAACTCCAGTGTTTACAGGCGACGCGTCCCCGAGACCTGCGGTCGCTGCCATGCGGGTATTCAGGAGACGTACCAATCCAGCGTCCACGGGCTCGCCCTGGCCAGGGGCGACGGGGGCGGCGTGGTCTGTACGGATTGCCACACGGCCCACAGCATCACCCGGGCATCGATACCGAGTTCCTCGATCGACATCGTGGCCGAATGCGGCGAATGTCACGACGCGCCCAGACCGGGCGCGCGAAAGACGTCCTTTTACAAAACGTATCGCCAAAGCTACCACGGGCAGGCGACGGGGCTGGGGTACACGCGGGCGGCGCGGTGCAGCGACTGTCACGGTGCCCACGACATTCGGCCGGTGTCCGATCCGAACTCGCGGTTGCACCCCGACCGTCGGATCGAGGTGTGCCGGGAGTGCCACCAGGGCGCCAGCGAGCAGTTCGCCTCGTTCGAGCCGCACGCGGACTACCGGGACGGCCGCCGCTATCCGCTGCTGCACGCGGTCTGGCTGTACTTCGTCATCGTCATGAGCGGCGCCTTCGGCTTCTTCGGATTGCACAGCCTGCTGTGGTTTATCCGGTCGGTGATCGAGCGGCTCAAGCACGGACCGCATCCGCGTTTCTCCGCCAATCCGCACGCGATCGTGCGCTTCAGCCGGGCGGACCGGATCAATCATTTCTTCGTGATCGTGAGCTTCTTCGGCCTGACCCTGACGGGTCTGCCGCTGCTCTATTCGGACCGCGACTGGGCCCGCGGCCTCGCGGAGATGCTGGGCGGAGGGAACGTGGCCGGTGTGCTCCACCGCATCTTCGCGGTGATGCTGATCTGCAATTTCGTCGCCCACATCGTGACGTTGTCCCGGCGGCGCCGGCGCCACGAATCGTGGAAGGACTGGCTGTTCGGTCCGAACACCATGCTGCCGCGATGGAAGGACGTGACCGATTGCCTCGGCATGTTCCGCTGGTTCTTCCGCGGGGGCGCCAAGCCCGCCTTCGACCGCTGGACCTACTGGGAAAAGTTCGACTACATGGCTGAACTCTTCGGGTCGGTGATCATCGGCGGATCGGGCCTGCTGCTGTGGTTCCCCATCTTCTTCTCCGCGATTCTGCCGGGGTGGGCGTTCAACGTGGCGATGATCATCCACGGATACGAGGCCCTTCTGGCCTTGGGCTTCATCTTCACGATCCATTTCTTCAACGCGCACCTGCGGCTGGAGAAGTTCCCGGTGGACGACGTCATCTTCACCGGCAGCCTGCCGGAAGATGAATTCAAGCATGAACGGGGCGTGGAGTATGCACGCCTGGTCGAGACGGGCCAGTTGGACAGCCTCCGGGTTTCGCCGGCGCCGGCCTGGCAGCGGAAGGCGGCTGTCGCCGTCGGTCTGCTGGCGATGGCGATCGGGATGACGCTGGTGGTGCTGATTATCCTGGGCAGCTTCGACGTGCTGTAGTGCCGCTTTCGGCAAGCCGGGCGAAACTGTCCAATCGGAAACGGCACGAGCTCGCCGAAAACGGCAGTAATACCGGAGGCCCGAGATTCTCGCGATCGACGCGCGGGATCCTCCGGAGTGTTCGTTTCGAGTGACGGATCAGGAAAAGGCCCTTCGCCTGGGGAGTCGACGGTGAGCGAAAAGCCTGAATCGCAGTCCGACGCGAGAGCGGTCGCGGGCAAGCCGGACAGGCCGAGGTGGTGGCGCGTTCTGGGGATTCGCCGCCGCGACGGGAAGTGGCTGCGCTTCGGCCTGACGCTCTGGGGATGGTTCCTCGTCTTCGCGGCGGCGGCGGTGATCGGCGGTGCCGGCTTCGCCGAGTACTCGATGCAGCCGGACTTCTGCCGATCCTGTCACATCATGGAGCCGTACTATCAGGCCTGGCACCGTTCCACGCACAAAAACGTACCCTGCCAGGATTGCCATTTCGAGCCCGGCTGGCGGAATACGCTGAAGGGCAAGTTCCAGGCGTCGGCCCAGGTAGCCAAGTACGTCACCCGGACGTACGGAACGAAGCCGCACGCCGAGATTCAGGATGCCTCCTGCCTCCGCAGCGGCTGCCACGAGCGGCGGCTCCTGGAAGGGATGGTCGAGTGGGAAGTCGCCACCGAACGGGGCTACCCGATCACCGTTCACTTCAACCACGCGCCGCACCTGGGTGAAATGCGCCGCGGCATCGAGCTGCGCTGTGTGAGCTGCCACTCGCAGATCGTACAGGGCGAGCACCTCACGGTGACGGTGACGTCCTGCTTCCTTTGTCACTTCAAGGGCTTGAAACACGGTCGCGACAACGAGGTCCTCGGCGGATGCCGCTCGTGCCACGGCGCGCCCGAAGGGCAGATCCGGATGGAACTGGGCATCTTCAACCACCAGGAATACCTCGATCGGCGGGTCGCCTGTCTGAGCTGTCACAGCGATTCCATCGAGGGCGACGGCAAGGTGCCCAAGCAGGTGTGCGGAACCTGCCACAACAAGGCGGAGCACCTCGGGCGGTTCGGAGACATCGCGTTCCTGCACCTCAGGCACGTGACCGAGCACAAGGTGGAATGTTCGAGTTGTCACCTCGATATCGAACACCGGCTCAGCGTGACCCGGGAGGATCGCCTGAATTCGTGCACCGCCTGCCACGAGGGCAGCCATGCCGGCCCGAAGGAACTTTACTGGGGCGTCGGCGGCCGGGGCGTGCCGGACATGCCCAGCCCCATGGCCCGGACCCAGGTGGACTGCATCGGCTGCCACCGTCACAAACGCTTCGCCGACACGGACGCCGAGGTCGTCGGGCAGACGTTTGCCGCAGCCGCCGAGAGTTGCTCCTCCTGCCACGGGACGAAATATGACGGTACGCTGGAACACTGGAAGCAGGTGATGGACGAGCAGCAGAAAAACAGCGACCGGATCTATGAAGGAGCCGTCGGGGCGGTCGCCGGAGCGGACCTGTCCCCCTCGAACAGGAGGCGGGCGAGGATTCTTCTCGGCGACGCCGAGCATAACCGCAAGCTGGTGATGCTGGGCCACGCCGTTCATAATGTGAACTACGCGACGGCTCTCTTGAACGCAGCCAATGACTTCTGCCGGCAGGCGGAAGATCTGGCGAGATCAGCCGGGTCCCGGCCCGCGCCGTAAGGGGGAACGTCCGTCAGTCGTGCGGAAGGGATGTGGATAGCGCGGAAGGGATGTCGGTGGACGAGCGCTGAAGCCCGCGGCTCCTGGATGCCTCACGATTGTGCGCGGTTGCCTGGCGGTTGGCGTCGAAGCACCGGCGCGGCCGATCGGCGAACGCCGCAGAGGGTCGATGGTTGATGAGGATGC
>JAPKGY010000460.1 GCA_026647385.1 Phycisphaerae bacterium
GGGTCGCAATCCGGCCCGACCTGACTTCGACGGAATCATCCGGGCGTGCGACCGCAACCCGCGGCACCGCTGGCGGACCGGGGGCCGCTTTGTCCGCTGGAGCCCAGGCCAATTCCGCGTCGCCCAAGACGCCATCCTCAGCCGGTTTCGGCGCCGGTATCTCCGAAGACTTCAAGTCCGACTCTTGCTTCCCCTGGGCGAGCGATGCCGGCGGGGACGGGGGACCCGATTGCCGGGCGGCTTCCGGCTTGGCTTGGGTTTCGTCCTTGAATGCGTAGTATTCAGGATGACGCGCGGGTTCGCGGGTGAACGAATACGTGATGTAACCCGCCAGTCCCGCCAGGGCGATGACCGCCGCCGCCGCGATTCGTCGACCGAACGTGGATGGCCCAGCCACCCGAGGCATTCGGCGGGGGGGCTCACCCCCGAGCAGCGCTCGACGCTCCAGGTGCGATCGCAGGGCATCGCTGAATTCCTCGGAAACCTTGGCCCGCGGAAGGGCGCGCAAGCCGTCCGCCGTCGCGCGCAGCTCATCCAGGAGTCGGCGGGCCTCCTCATCCGAGGCGAGCAGGGATTCAACCTCCGCGCGCTCGTCACGCGTCAGCTCATCGTCGAGATAAGCCGACAGCATCAATTCGATCTGTTCGCGATCACGCGCCATGGACGAACACCATCAGACCCAGCGCCCCCTCCGCGGAGCTACTCGACAACCGCCTTGAGACGCCTTCTGAGTTCCATCCTCCCCCGATGCAATCGTGACTTCACCGTCCCCACGGCCACTTCGAGGATTTCGGCGATTTGCTCGTACTCCAGACCCTCGATATCCCGCAGGACAACGACCGCCCGATGATCGTCGTCGAGTTCCTCCAGACCCTGTTCGATCCGGCGCTGCGTTTCCCGCGCGGATAGTCTCGCCGAGGGGTCCGTCGACTCCGGCGAAACACGCCCGACGAGCCGCGCCGCCTGATCGCCGATGAACTGTCCGTCGGGCGTGTGCAGCGACAGCTTCACCGCCCGGGCCTGCTTGCGCCGGTGGGTCAGGGCCACGTTCACCGCGATGCGATAGATCCACGTGTAGAACCGCGATCGGGCCTGGAACGTGGCCATGGCCTCCAGGGCGTGCAGAAAGGTCTCCTGGGCGAGGTCCTCGGCATCCTCCGCCTTCCCGCAGAGTCGCCAGCAGGTGTTGAGCACGCGGTCCTGGTACCGGCTCACCAGGCGGCCGAATGCCGCCACGTCGCCGGCGCGGGCCTGCTCCACCAACGCCTCATCCTCGAAGGACACGGGCGGGGTGGCAGTCGACGTTGTTGTTTCCCTTGCCATTTTGGACGCCCGCCGGCTCCGAAGGTTCCCACCGATGTCAATGGCCCTGTGCCAATAATCGTACGGACTCACCGTTTGGTCAACCGTCCGCAAGTTGCGGGGGTACAAGGTCTTGGGGCCGGGCCCATGGCGCGGACCGCTTTCCCCGCTGCGGTTTTCGCGGTACGATAATGCTTTGAATGGAGGCATGACCGATGCGGATTCCGCTGTCGCCGCTGGGTTCCCGGGAAATCGGCTTGATCACCGTGCTGGTCGGAGGGGCGGCTGCGGTGATGTTCGTGGGCGTCGCCCTGGGCTGTGTCTGGTGTTGGCCGGTGGGTATCCTGCTGACGGTGCTCTGGCTGGGCGGACTGGCGTTCTTTCGAGACCCCGATCGCCCGACACCCGGCGATCCAGGGGTGTTCGTGGCCGCAGCCGATGGGGTGGTCACCGAATCGGGGGCCGTCGAGGACGATCCCTGGACCAAGGGCCCGGCCACACGGGTCAGCGTCTTCCTCAGCATCTTCAACGTGCATGTGAACCGAAGCCCCTGTTCGGGCGTGGTCCGATCGGTGGAATATCAGCCCGGGCGGTTCCTCGACGCCCGGGACCCGAAGTCCGGGGCTCTCAACGAGGCCAATACCATCGAAATCTCGCCGGACGAGCCCGGCATCGACCGGGTCATCGTTCGCCAGATCGCCGGGAAGATCGCCCGGCGGATCGTCTGTACGGTCAAGCCGGGGGATCGCGTCGAGCGGGGCCAGCGGATCGGATTGATCAAGTTCGGTTCGCGCACGGAGTTGATCGTCGCCGGCCGCGGTACGTGCGAACCGGTGGTCAAGGTCGGCGACCGGACCTGTGGGGCCGTTACGGTGATCGCTCGCCGCACGTCGACGGGGAAGGCAGGCGGAACGGAGACGCCGTCATGAGCTTCGAGCCGAAAATCCATGCGGAACCGGTCGACGACGCCGGTGGGAAGCTGAAGCGAAGGCGCAAACGACTCCGAACCGTCGCGATGCTCCCGGCGCTGCTGACGATGGGAAACCTCTTTTTCGGGTTCCTGGCACTCTATTGCTGTGGCCTGGAACTGCACGATCTCGGCGCCCAGGTGGATGCCTATGAGGCGCAAACCTTGAACAGTCCGCGGATTGAGGCAATCGCGCCGACGTACCTGGCGGTGGGCGTACTCATGCTGATCGGGGCGATGATTTGCGATTCACTCGACGGCCGGGTCGCTCGGCTGACGGGTCAGGCCAGCAGGTTCGGCGAGGAACTGGATTCGCTGGCCGACGCCGTGAGCTTCGGCGTGGCTCCGGCCTTCCTGATGGTCACGATGATGCGGCGCGAGGTCGCTCAGTGGGGCTATGTGCCCTTCGGCTACGAACGTTTCGGCCAGGCCGTCCTGCTCATCGCCGTGGTGTACGTGCTGTGTACCGCCTTGCGTCTGGCGCGGTTCAACGTGGAAACGTCGCTGGACGAGGCGGCGCATCACGGATTCCGCGGTTTGCCTTCGCCGGGGGCGGCCGCCGCCGTGCTGAGCCTCATCTTCCTCCACGAACACCTCGATTTCGGAGGCACCTGGGGACGCCTCGCCGGTGCGATCACCTACCTCATGCCGATCTGTACGCTGGTCGTCGCGTTTCTGATGGTGAGCCGTATTCCGTATGTCCACGTTCTGAGCATTCTGCTGCGGCGACGGCCCTTCGGACACATTATCCTGGTTCTGATGGTATTGGTCCTGGTCCTGCTCCACCCGTCGCAGATGGGCGTCGTTCTGGCATGGACGTTTGCCCTGAGCGGCCCCGCATTGAAGCTCTGGCGTCGATTCAGCGGGCGGCCGATCGTGGCGGGCGCGCCGGCCCAGACGCCGCCCGGATCCGAGGAATCTCCACCCCAATCAACGGAAAGAAAATGGCGATGATTGACGAGGCTCCCGTTCGCGTCCGGTTTGCCCCGTCGCCCACCGGCTATCTGCACGTCGGCGGGGCGAGGACGGCTCTTTTCAACTGGCTGGCCGCCCGGCGTTACGGCGGAACGTTCATCCTGCGCGTCGAGGATACCGATACCGACCGCAACGTCGAAGGCGCCGATCGAAAAATCATCGAGGACCTCCGCTGGCTGGGCCTGGCGTGGGATGAGGGGCTGGAGGTCGGCGGACCGGATGGACCTTACTACCAGTCGCGGAGATTGGATCTGTACGGGACCGTTGTTTCCACACTGCTGGAGGCCGGCCAGGCCTATTACTGCTTCGATACACCCGAGGAACTCGAGGCCATGCGGGCTCAGGCCATGGCCGAAAAACGCTCGTTTCGATACCCGCGTCCCGAACGCCTTCCGGATGAGGCAGACGTGCGCAAGGCTCGCGGCGAAGGGCGACCGGTCGTCGTGCGATTCAAGATGTTCGACGAGGACATCACCGTCCACGACGAGGTGATGGGCGACGTGACGGTAGGAGCGTCCGAACTGGACGATTTCATCATCCAGAAGGCGGATGGCATGCCCACGTATCACCTCGCCAACGTGGCCGACGACGCCGCCATGGGCGTTACTCTGGTCATGCGCGGGCAGGA
>JAPKGY010000461.1 GCA_026647385.1 Phycisphaerae bacterium
CCGCCGCTGACGGAGCCGGCCACTTCGCTTTCCCCGCTCACCGCCATCATGGAACCGACCCCGCGCGGCGAAGAGCCCCAGGTGCGGATCACCGTCGCCAGGGCAAACGGCTTGTTCCCGTTCTGTCGCCGCAGCGGCTGCGCGCTCATCGGATCAGTATCGGCCAGGTCACCGAGGCGCTGCGTTACTCGAACGAAAACGTCGCCGCCGGTTTTCTGGTGCAAAGCGGCGAGGAGTCGATTCTGCAGGGTATCGGCCGGGTCCGATCCGAGGAGGACGTCGGGCGGACGGTGGTCGAGGTCCGCAGAGGCCGGCCCATCAAGGTGTCCGATCTGGGCACGGTCATGATCGGGGCGGCCGTTCCGCGGGGCACAGCCTCCGCTTCGCGGCGCGGACCGAGTTGGGAGCCGATCGTCGAACCGGGCGTGGTCATGGCCATTCTTCGGCAGCCGCACGCCAATACCCTCGAAGTGACCCGATTGCTCGACAAGGCCTTCGATGAGATCCAGGCGGGCTTGCCCGACGGCATGGTGATCAACAAGCGGTTGTTCCGCCAGGCTGACTTCATCGAGGCTTCGGTGGCCAATACCGTCCACGCGCTGCGCGACGGGGGCATCATGGTCATTCTGGTCGTCGTGCTGTTCCTGGCGAGCCTGCGGGCCAGTTTCATCACGCTGCTGGCGATTCCCGTTTCGCTGGTGGCTTCGATTCTGACGCTGCGCGTTTTCGGTGCGAGCATCAATACGATGACCCTCGGCGGCATGGCCATCGCCATCGGCGCGCTGGTCGACGACGCGATCATCGACGTGGAGAACATCATCCGGCGACTGCGGGAGAACGCGGCCTCGCCGGGTGACCGGCGGCGGCCCGCCATCGAAGTGGTTTTTCGCGCCAGCGTCGAGGTGCGCGCGTCGATTGTCTTCGCCACCCTCATCATCATGCTCGTTTTCGTCCCGTTGCTGTTCCTCTCCGGTGTGGAGGGACGGCTCCTGCGCCCGCTGGGAATCGCCTTTGCGGTTTCGCTCGGAGCTTCGCTTCTGGCGGCCCTGACGGTTACGCCGGCTCTCAGCTTTTACCTGTTGCCGGGAAGCAAGGCCGTTCGGAACACGAGGGAACCGGCCGTGGTCCGCCTGCTCAAGCGGCTTTACGCGCGCCCGCTGGGCTTCGTCATGCGCCATCCCGGGTGGGTGGTCGTGCCGACGCTGGCCTTGCTGGCCCTGGCCCTGGTCGGCGCCGCCAACATGGGCTCCAGCTTTCTGCCGGAGTTCAGCGAAGGTGCGCTGGTCGTCGGCCTGGTCACCGTGCCGGGTACGTCGCTCGACGAGAGCGATCGTCTCGCCCACCTTGTCGAGACCACTCTCATGCAGCATCCGGAGATTGCCGCCATCGGTCGGCGCACCGGGCGGGGTGAGGCCGACGCCCATGGCATGAACACCGAGGGCAGTGAGATCGATCTCACCCTGGACATGGAGGCGCCCGTCCGGATGGGCAAACCGAGACGAAGCCGGGCCGAGTTGCTGGAGGCCATTCGCCGGGACGTGGGCGCGATTCCGGGGGTCAAAGCGCAGTTCGGCCAGCCGATCGGCCATCGCATCGACCACATGCTCTCGGGGACGCGGGCCAATATCGCGGTGAAGATTTTCGGCGAGGATCTGGTCCGGTTGCGAGAGCTGGCCCGTCAGGCCGAGGCGGTCATGCGGGAGATCCCCGGCGTCGTGGACCTTTCCACCGAGCAGCAGAACAACATTCCGCTGCACCGCGTGGAGTTCGATCGCAACGCCCTGGCCCGTCACGGGCTGTGCGTCGGCGACGCAGCCGCCGCGTTGCGGACCGCCTATCGCGGCGAGGCGATCACCCAGGTTCTCGAAGGCCGCTACGCGTTTGATTTGGTGGTGCGGGCCTGCGATCCGGCGGCGGCTTCGAAGCCGCCGACACCGGATGGGGTCGGGGACGTCCTCGTCGATACGCCCGGCGGGGCCAAGGTGCCGCTCAAATCGCTGGCACGGATCAGCCCGGAATTCGGCCCCAACATGATCAGTCGCGAGAATGCCCAGCGCAAGATCGTGGTCATGTGCAACGTCGCCGACCGGGCGCTCGGAAGCGTGGTGGCGGACATTCAGAGCGCGATCACCGGGCAGGTCGAGCTGCCGCGGGGCTACTACGTGGAGTACGGCGGGCAGTTCGAGAGTGCCGAGGAGACCCGCCGTCGGCTCACCGTGCTCGGTATCTTCGTGGTGCTGGGCATCGGGTTCCTGCTCCACCTCGTCTTCGGCTCCGCCCGCGACGCATTACTGATCATGGTCAATCTGCCGTTGGCTCTCATCGGCGGCGTGGCCGGCGTATTTGTTTCCGGCGGCATTCTCTCGGTGGCCTCGGTCATCGGTTTCATCAGCGTTTTCGGCATCGCCGCGCGCAACGGCATCATGATGGTCTCACACATCCGCCACCTCCAGCGTTGCGAAGGCGTCGCCGACTTTCGCGAGGCGGTGCGTCGGGGGGCGACCGAGCGGCTGGCGCCCATCCTGATGACCGCGCTGGCCGCCGGTCTCGCCCTGATCCCCCTGGCGATCAGCGGCGAACAGCCGGGGCGCGAGATC
This sequence comes from Phycisphaerae bacterium, assembly GCA_026647385.1. Lineage (GTDB taxonomy): Bacteria > Planctomycetota > Phycisphaerae > UBA1845 > PWPN01 > JAPKGY01. The sequence goes on from JAPKGY010000461.1 coordinate 2,598, forward strand.
CTGACGCCCATGGCCGTCGTCATTCTGTGCGGACTGCTGTCGTCCACGTTCCTGAACATGCTCGTGGTCCCGGCGTTGTTCGTGCGTTTTGGCCGGCCGACCGTCCTCGATCCAGTCGTCGATTCCGGCGGAAGCGATCCGGATCCGCAGGGCGGATCAGGGTCGGTTCTTCTGGGGGGCAGGCAGACATGAGCCATTGTCCTGGTTCTCCATTTCAGGCTGAACCAAAACACTCCAAGCGCTTGTAATTGTTGCGCTTGTGAAAAAAGCGGTGACTGCTCGGCGTTTCGCTTGGCGCTTTTGGCCCAAGAACCGCCTGAGCTGGCCCTCGTCGTGGGACGATGGGAAAGCCTGCGCGAATCGATTTGACAGGTGATCGTGACCTTGGCTCAGAGTGTGAAAGGTTGAACGCGCCCTGGTCGGTGCGTGAAGGGTCGGCGCGGACGTCACGCCCGCAACAATCGGGTTCATCGCCGGCGGGACAGGGGAGCCGGCCGCGGTGGTGGACAGTTTCCAAGCAGAACCGGCGACGATTCGACCGGGGGTAGGCGCAGAAAACTGACCCCCAGCCTTTCCCGCGCCGGATTCAGACAGATCACTGGGGTCCCTGGGCCCCGGTGTTGTTTAGATCGTATCCAACGTTTGCCGGCGTGGGCGTCGTACCACTGACCCAGGTTTATAAGAGGCGAGGAGCGAGGAGTATCGCAGAATGGAGGGCGGGGACCTTCCCTCCCCGGAGTAAGGTGTGTCAGCATTGTTGAGATGCATTCCGTTACGTCGCCCCATACAATAGAGGTTTCGCGGACGAGCTCTGGTTAACAGCATGGCGCGTTTGATAGAGCTTGGTCAATTCGCACAGCTTGGATCGGCTGGATTGCCCAAGCCGTTGTAGCATCGCTGGAAGATGCCAGAGTTGGCAATGCCAAAGCGCTGCTGCAATTCCTGCTGCAGTACGCGCAGCTTTGCCAGAATCTTTGCGGTGGTCACTGCCGGCGCAATCTCGCGCAGCGGCAAATGCGTGGTGACCAGCGCCACGCGAAAACGGCCCGCCATCAGCACCATCGCGAAGTCCTTGGCGCCAAGGCGCTCCGCAATGAATTCCGTTTGGCCGGGATAGTTGTAGCCCGCAGCCGCCAGGGCCACTTTGGCGATCGGCCCGGTGACGATGGCCTGCACCATTCCTTTGTTCGCCCACGCGATCGCGTAGAGCAGGGCCTGCGCCGCGGCGGCTCCCGAAGCTTTGCTCCAACTGCCGATTGCTATCGCCGG
>JAPKGY010000462.1 GCA_026647385.1 Phycisphaerae bacterium
AAAGTGCAAACACAATAATGATCATTATGCTGATTTGTTGTCGCTCCTGCGCGCCGAGCCCGTCTGCGGCGGAGTCGCTCCCTGATTCTCGCCCGAATCGCCGCTCCGCCAAGCGGCGTTCAACGAGTTTACGCCCGGATTGGAGTGCCACATTCGAGCGGAGTACAGGGCGGTTGTCTTCTCCAGTGGGGGGGAGCGGTCGGCTGTGGTTTGTTTGGGGCCGGTGGCGGCAATGCGGTAGCATATCGGCCATGGCCGCGGACCGGAAATCATCCCGTCACGGCCTCGAAGGGAGTGAAGGTCTCGGCGCGTCGGCGCTCGGGCTCGATCTGACCGGGCTGGATGAACGGCTGGCGCTGTCCCCCGAGGACGCATTCGTCGACGCGATCAGGCGCTCGAGCTGGTTCGGTTCCTTCGGCAGGCGGGTATCCAATACTATGGGTTCGACCCTCGACCTCCTGAAACGTCTTGTTAATTGCTTCCAAGAGGGCGATAGGGCGCCCGCGAGACCTGCAGGCGGCCGCCGAACTGGAAGCGACTCATCGGCGCCTGGGCTGAAGCGGGGACACGGGGCCGAAGTAACGTCGTCCGATCTCCGCTTGTCTGAAGGAGTGACTCGGTGAGACCTAGTCATTTGCCGGTTCTGCTGCTGTTGTGTTCGTGCGTCCTGGCGGGTGAGACGACGCGGCCTGTTCGGCCTAACGTGGTGCTCTTCCTGGTGGACGATCAGGGCTGGGGCGATCTCGGTTGTCATGGCAACCCGTACCTGAAGACGCCGCACATCGATGCGTTCGCCCGCGAGGCGGTCCGCCTCACCCGGTTTCATGTGAGCCCGGTTTGTTCGCCGACCCGCGCGTCGCTCATGACCGGGCGGTACAACTACCGCACGGGGGTCACCGATGTGTTCGGTCCGTCGTGCGACATGGACCGGGCGGAGGTCACGGTGGCGGAGGCCTTGCGCGGCGCGGGGTATGCGACCGGCATTTTCGGCAAGTGGCACCTCGGCAACGACGACGAGCACGCTCCCGGCGCCCGAGGCTTTGATGAATCGCTCGTCTTTCGCGGCGGGGCGATGCCTTCGAAGGCCTATTTCGATCCGGAGTTGCTGCACAACAACAAACCCAGGTCATGTCGCGGTTTCTGCATGGACATCTTCACGGACGCAGCCATCGACTTTATGAAGCGCCATCGAGGCCGGCCGTTCTTTCTATATCTTCCCGCCAACCTGATTCACACTCCGCTGGTGGCGCCCGATGAGAACATCGAGGCTTACACCTCCGCCGGCCTGGATTCCAAAACCACCCGGATTTGCGGCATGGTGGACAGCGTGGACAAGAGCTTCAATCGGCTTCTCAAGGCGGTCGAGGATCTCGGGATCGCCGGCAACACCCTGGTGATCTACACGTCGGATAACGGCCCGTGCGCGGGGTCGGTCACGCCGGATCGCTTCATGGCGGGTCTGCACGGCCTGAAGGGGACGGTTTACGAGAACGGCATCCGGGTACCCTGCTTCATGCGCTGGCCGACGGGCTTCAAGAGTCCCGCTCAGGTGGATCGCCTGGCTGCCCACGTCGACGTCATGCCCACCCTTCTCGATGCCTGCGGCGTTTCGGCGCCCGCCGGCGTCAAGTTCGACGGCCTCAGTCTGCTGCCCCTGCTGCGGGACCCGTCGGCGAGCTGGCCTGACCGGACGCTCTTCTTCCAGTGGAACGCGCTGGAGATTCCGCAGCGTGGCCGGGCCTTCGCCGCGGTCACCGAACGGTGGAAGCTCGTTCAGCCCGTCGGGATCGACAATCCCAAGCAGAAGCACATCTGCGCGCGTTACACCGAACTCTGCAAGGTTCAGGGACGCGGTGACCGGAGCATCGAGGGCGCCGTCCGGTACGAGTTGTACGATCTGGCGGCGGATCCGGGCGAGACCCTGGATCTTGCCGACAAACATCCTGAGGTGGTCGAGCGAATGAAGAAGCAGTACGAGACGTGGTTCGACGACGTGTGCGCGCGCTGGCTGAAGAAAGCGGATTGAGTGGGTGGGTGAGAAGCCCGGGGCCCGTCTCCCTGTGTCAGGATTTCTCGCACGCCCTCTGAGGTTGCCGCGGGTGCATGGTCATGGGGCATGAGGTTTATTCCGCAACCTCTTGGTCTGCCTGCGCGGCGGCGCTGTGGTTTTCCATTTGATCGAGAGGGTGCCTGGGGATGGAACCGAACTGGGACGAGCGTTATATCGCGGGGGATACGCCATGGAATACGGATCGGCCTACGAGCCATCTGCTGCGGGCGATCGAGGCGTATCGCATCGCGCCGTGTCGGGTATTCGAAAACGCCTGCGGGACGGGCACCAACGCCGTCCATCTCGCGTCGAATGGTTTTGATGTGACGGCGGTGGACATTTCGCCGACCGCTCTGGAGCGTGCGCGCCGGCGGGCGGCTGACGCCCAGGTCTCCGTTCGGTTTGTCGAGGCCGACTTCTTCAGGCTGCCCGACCTGGGACCCGCGTTTCCGTTCATCGTCGACGTAGGGGGTTACCACGCATTGCGCCGGATCGATGAGGCGGCGGTGGTCTCGACTTACGAGCGGTTGCTTGCGCCCGCGGGGTTGCTGTTCATTCTGGCGGGCAATTCCCGCGAGCCGCTGGATCCCGGTCCGCCGACGGTCAGCGAGGAGGAGGTCCGAGCCGCCTTCGGGGGAGCGTTCGAGATCCTGGAGATCCGCGAGGTTCGGTTCGACGTCGCCCCGCACAACGACATCCACCCCCTGGGGTGGTCGATCGTGCTGAGAGGCCGAGTTGGCCGCGGTTGAGCCGGGTGGCTTCGCCGGTACGCCCGGCACCGGCCCGCCGGGCCCATCCCGCCCGCGAGAGCGGGCCTCGAAGGAAGTGCATTCAAGTCGTCCCCCCGGCTTCTTCGGCGCGGTCCATCGTGAGCCTCGGCCCTCCGAGTGCCGATCATGGGTTGCACTCATCGTCGCGATCGCGGACTGAGATCGTGTCCAGCGGTTCGCGGGCGGGGCCGGATGTCGACAGGGTGTGTACCGCCGCGTTTTGCGGGTGCGTTCCTGTTGCGACGGCCAACGCCGGATGATGCGACCGCAGCCCGGCCGGGCCTTCATGCCTCACAGGGGGAACGCCGCGCCTTTCCTCCGCGCCGCCAGGTGGACAGCCTGCAAGTCAGCGACGGAATCGACACAAAGAGTTGGGCCACGGTGATTTCCCGGTTTGGGCGCGAATGCGGCGCGGGATCGCGCGAGGGCCGGGTGCGGGCGGCGGCGATGAACGGTGGAGAAACGGTTTGCGCGGCTGACCGGGTGAAAACTTATATGCTTCAGGGTGTTTTCCTGGCTTGTTGTCGACAACCGGGGTGGATACGTTGAAACTGTGCGATGGGGGATTAACCCGACGGCGCGGGTCGCGAAGAGCGCCGGGTCATTAGACCTGGGACCACTTCGCTGGGGTCACTTCCGGAATCGAAAATGCGCGAACTCGGCGGCTGGGGAAAGGGTTGAGTCAGTCATGACGGCTGTACAGGCGAATACGCGCGTGTTGTGGGAACGATACCTGTCGACTCGGAGCAACGAATATCATAAGGCCCTGGTGGAGCACTACATGCCGATGGTGCAGATGCAAATGGCATTGTGGGTGTACGGCCTGAAGGCTTGCGCGGCTGAATCCACCACCCGAAAGACGTATGACGGACTCGCTGAGCCAGCCGACGGCGGACTGTTCCTGCCCTTTGTCCCTCCGGAGTTGCTTCCACACCACGAGCGATGCTGAGGTCCGGGTGAGCGGGCGAGCGGGCGAACTTCGACCGGAATCGAAGGGGACGGAAGCGTGGGAGGGCACGGAGGGGATGGAAGCCCAGGGGGAT
>JAPKGY010000463.1 GCA_026647385.1 Phycisphaerae bacterium
CGAGTTGTATGTGGTGACGAAGGACGGCGTGGACCGCTATCGGGCGGAAAAGCATGAGCTCCAGCGCCGCGTGGACGGCGACCGCCGCCCCGATCTGAAAGCGGCGACGCATGGCCAGGAGGCGGTCGGGGCGGCGCCCATGTGCATGGTGGTGGCCGCGGTGCTGGAGCGGACAGCCCGCAAATACGGCGAGCGGGCACAGCGGTATTGCCTGCTGGAAGCCGGCCACGTCGCCCAGAACGTGCTCCTCCAGGCGACCGCGATGAAACTGGCCGGCGTGCCGGTGGGGGCCTTCGATGATGCACAAGTCCGCCTGGCCTTGAAGATGCCGGACAATTGTGAGGTCTTGTATCTACTGCCGATCGGTTCGCCGCCTTGAGGGTGAAGCCGGATTCGATGAGGGGATGCACGCCGGGTCGCCGAATCCCGATGAATGCAGATACCCGACTCGCAGAGCCCGATGAATGAGGGGACCGGGCTCACAGAGCCCCGCTCGGATCTGCGAAAGGTTGCACATTCGTCCAAGTCCCGTCGGGCGTTCGTCCAAGTCCCGTCGGACCTGGGATCAATGCACGTCGGCGGGCAAGCTATTCCGCCTTGAACTTCACGCCGGGTGGGGGGCCGCCTTCCGGTGCCTTCAGGCCGCAGGAGAACGCCCACTGGTCGCCCTTGCTGCCGCGGGTGAGTTTAACCATCAGGGTGTTCCTGCCCTCGTCGAGCTTGGCGTTGACTTCCTCCTGGTTGGGCTTGCACTCCCGCAACTCGTTCTTGCTGTGAATGAGGCGGCCGTTGAGCCAGACCTTGATGCCGGCGGAACTGCCGAACGTCAGCACAACCTTCTGCTTGTCCCTCGACTCGACCACGGTTCTCGCGTAGATGCAGCCTTCCTTCTCCAGGTTGATCCACTCCACGTCGACCATGCTGTTGGTGCATTTGTCGCTGAGCGCGAGCTTCTTCCACTTCAACGAGGAGGTCTCATCTTCCGGCGGAAAGGCGGTGTCGAGCAGGTCGGCCAGCTTGACTCCCTCTTTCTCGAACAGACCGGTATAGACCCAGTCCGTGCAGTACACCGGCTCCCAGGCGGAGGCGGCCTTGACCGCGGCCTCCTGGACTTTCGCATCGTCCGCCTGCTGGTACTTGAGGACCGCCTCGTACGCCGACCGTCCGCGCATCGCCGCCAGGGCCCGGATGGCCACGATCTGGGCCGAGGGTTCAGCCGACGATAGGGCGTCGATCAACGGCTGGGCCTTCTTCTCGGCGTCGGTAACCCGGTTGCAGATCTGGACGAGGGCATCCTTGGCCGCCTGTTCGACTTCATCGCCCTCGAGCCCCTTGAACGCATCGAGGACCTTGGGCAAATCCTCCGGATGGGCGAGCCTCCCGATGGTGGAGATAACCGGAATGCGGACGGATGCGTCGGAGTCGCGCGTGTGCCGCAGCAGAATCTCGAACGCCGGCCTCATGAACCGGACGGCGGCGGCCCGGACCAGTTCGGATTTGACGCGGCCTTCAGCCGTCGAAAGCTGCTTCAGAATGGCGTCGTCCACGTCCCCGCCTTTCATCTTCCCCAGGCACTGGCGGGCGGCGTCGCGCTCGGCTTCGGGAGCTTTGACCGCGAACCCGACCAGCGCTTCCACGGTCGAGCCGTCGCCGAGGTGCCGCAGCGCGGCCAGCCCCGCGATGCGGACGTCCGCCTCGTCCGCGTGGATGCACTTGATCACCGCCGGTGCGGCTGAGGCATCGCCGCGCTGACCCAGGACGTCGAGAAGAAGGATTCGCGTCGCCGGAGAGGTGGTCGCCAGCTTGTCGGCGAGTTGTCGGGTGACCGCCTCGCCCGGGATGCGCTGGGCACACCCCGCCGCGACCATGCGCATCCGCGGGTCCTCGCCCGCCATGAGATTCAGCAACGCGGGCAGCGCGTCGGCGCCTTTGACGTTCGTGATCCCGTTGAGGGCGGCGATCCGAACGATCTCGGGCTGGGAAGGGGAATACAGTTCCTCGTAGATGGCGGCAGCCTGGGCTTGCCGACCCGCGGCGGCGGCCCTTTCCGCCGCCCGCAGGCTCGCTTCCACAACGGGCTCCTGCCGGTCGGCGGCCGCCCCCTGACGCAGCGAGGCCAAGGCTTCGAGCGACCGGTCGTCCGCGATGTTGCCCAGCGCGGAGATTGCCGCTTTGGCGACGGTCGGGTCCCGATTCTCAGCCAGCCTCGCGACCAGCGGCGAAGCTTCGCGGTCGTGGCGGGCGGACAGCGCGTTGAGGATCGCCACTTGCCAGGCGGCGTCCTGGGTCTGTTCGAGTTCATTCCGTAACGCGCCCGCCGCCTGGGGCACGGGGTTGTTCTGCAGGGCGCGGCGGGCCAACTCGCGAATTCCCGGATCCGGATCGTGCAACAACTCGGTCAGTCCGGGGACCACTTCCTCTCGGCCTATGGGCTCGACCTTCCGCAGCAGCCAGACCCGCGCGGGCAGTGCCGTTTCCGGGCCGACGCGCTGCATGATGGCTGCGCAAAGGGCGGCCCGCTCCTTCTGCTGGTCGGGGCCGCTGTTTTCCATGCAGATCCGCTCGAACCTTTCCTGGGACTTCTGCCGATCGACGATCTTCTCCGCACCCATGCCGGGCAGCAGTTCGTCGATGGCGGCCACGAACTGCTTCTCGAGATCCGCGCCCCCGGCAATCGCCGGCGAGAGGGCACCCGTCGCCAGCAGGATCAGCGCGATCAAACCGTGAATCGTGTATTCGCGTTTCATGTTCGTTCCTTGTATTCGGATCCTCAACTCCCTCACACCTGGGCGGCAGGTCAGATGTACGTGCGCCAGGGCGCCCGTTTGGGGCGATCCATCCAGCGGGTCGCTTCCGCGTCGCCGATGATTTCCTTCTTGACCGGGTCCCACTTGATGGGTCTGCCCAGCCAGTAGGCGATATTGCCGAGATGGCAGACGGTCACCGTACTGGCTCCGATTTCGACGTCGCAGATGGGACGGCGGCGGGAGCGGATGCAGTCGACCCAGTCCTGCCGGTGGTTGGTGCTGCGGTACAGGCAGACGTCGTTCGCCCCCAGCGGTTCGAGTCCGATCTCGTCGGGCCAGGTGCGCAGGTAGCCGCGGTTAACCTCGATCTTGCCGTCGGTTCCGGTGAAGAGGACGCCGTTGGCGCCGCCGTGGTACATCGGCACCCCATTGGCGTACCGGTAGACGAGCCCTTCGCCCTTTTCGGGATCGGGTGTCTGGCGGATCGCCGGCGGCGTGGCGGGCGGGATGATCTCGACGGGCCCGCTGCCGTCCATGCCGAGGCCCCACTGGGCAATGTCAAAGTGGTGAGCGCCCCAGTCCGTCATCATGCCGCCCGAATAATCGCGGATGTGCCGCCAGCCGCCGCTGTAGCTGCCGCTGCAACGCTCCTCGTTGTACGGCTGCCACGGCGCCGGGCCGAGCCAACGCTCCCAGTCGAGGCCTTCGCGGACGGGCTGCTCCGGAAGGTAGGCTTCGGACGACGGACCGCCCACCCCCACGTTGACCTTGAGCAGCTTGCCGATGCGCCCGCTGCGGACCAGCGAGCAGGCGAGGTGGAAGTTCTTGTCGCTTCGCTGCTGGCTGCCGGTCTGGAAGACAACGTCGTAACGGCGGACCGCCTTGACCAGCGCGTTGGCCTCCCGGATGGTCAGAGTCATCGGTTTTTCGCTGTAGATGTCCTTGCCCGCGCGGGCCGCGGCAATCGCGACAATCCCATGCCAGTGGTCCGGCGTCGCGTTGAGCACCGCGTCGATGTCCTTGCGCTCCAGAAGACGCTCGAACTCGTGGTACTCGTCGCAGCCTTTGAACGTGCCCGCCTGCCGCGCGGCCGCGTAGGCTTCCTCGACC
>JAPKGY010000464.1 GCA_026647385.1 Phycisphaerae bacterium
TGGGGGGTCGGATTTAGATACGTATGACGCGAACAATAATGGTTATAGTGAGATCTTATACGGCACCCATCCTCATCAGCTTTTAGAGTACGTTCCTGTGACGGCTGTAGGGGGTGAATCAGTTTACTCGTTCACAACCTTCTTCGAATTATATCGAAATTACCCCAGCGTGGGCTTCGTTCACCGTGATCGACATGGGCTTTTCGCCGTAAAAATGCTTGCCGGCCGCGAACGCAGCCAGGTACATCGTCGTGTGCAGGTAGTTCGGGACCGAGATCATCACCGCGTCGACGTCGTCGCGCGCGAGCACCTTCAGGTAGTCCTCCGGCCCGCGATAAACCTCGGGCTTGTCGTGCAGGGCGTCGCCGATCGTCTTGAGCGCGCGGTCCACGTTGTCCTGCCGCGGATCGACGATGGCCTTGACGCCGAGGTTCCGGTCCGCTTCGAGCAGCTCGCTGAACACCAGATGCCAGCGGTTCCCCAGGCCGATCACCGCAAGGTTGATCTTGGCGTCCCGGCTGAAACTCCTGGGCTTCGGACCGGCCGTCGTGGTCAAAACCGGCCCGCGCTCCGCCATGCTGCACCCGACCGCTGAAGCCAGCCCGGTCGCCGCCGCCAGCTTCGCGGACTCCGCCAGAAACCCGCGCCGCGTCCGTGGTGTATCCCCACTCATCGCAAACTCTCCTTTTTCGAGTCATCCAACATTTCAGCGCCTTCGTGACAGCCCACCCCGACTCGTCCCAGGCGAAGCCGGAACCCCTCCCCGTCCAACGTTTCGACTTTCACCACGGCGAATCTCCGATCTTGACTTTCGGACTTTTGGACGTTCTGACTTTTCGCGTTTTGACTTCTTGACTTTTTGCCTTTTTGCCTTTGTGCCTTTTAACTTCCCCCTTCTTCCCCCCGCAGCCAGGCAATCGTCTTCCTCACCCCTTCGTCGTACGGAACGGTGGATTTCCAGCCGAGGACGGTCCGGGCTTTCTCCGCGGAGAAGTAGCACCGGCGGCCCATCAACCAGACCGCATACCGCGTGATCATCGGCGGCTTGCTCGACCCGATCAGATGGAAGATACACTCGAGAATGAACGCAAGACCGTACGCCACCTTGTAGGGGACATGACGCGTCACCGGCGGCGCGCCCAGTTCTGCCGCCAGCTTGTTCATCCATTCCTTCTGCTTCATCACCCCGTCGTTGCAGCAGTTGAACGCCTCTCCGATCCCCTTCTCCGACTCGGCCGCCAGGATCGCACCCTCAGCCACGTTCCCCGCATACACCACGTTCAGCTTGTTCTCGCCGTCACCGAGAATCCGCGTCTTGCCCTCCCGCAGGAGCCGGGCCAGCCGAAAAATCGTCGCCCGGTCCCGCGGACCGTAAAGCCAGCTCGGCCGAATCACCGTCAGCTTCAGTTCGCCGGCCGCGTGCATCGCCCACAGCAGCTTCTCCGCCTCGACCTTCGCCCGGCTGTAGTAGCTCCACTTGTGAAGGTATCGCCCCAGCGGCGCCGTCTCGTCGAACACCAGCCCCTCGCCGTCCGGATGCCCGTACGCGCTGATCGAACTGATGTGCAGAAACCGGTCGACGCCCGCGGCCGCCGCCGCCTTCGCCAGGTTCCGCGTCCCCTCGATCGTGACCTTGACGAAATCCTCCCACGGGCCCCAATCCCCGACCCTCGCGGCCGAGTGATAGACGATCCTCACGCCGGCGCACGCCTTCTTCAGCGACTCGACGTCCGACAAGTCGCCCTCGACCAATTCCACACCCTGGGACTTGAGCCAGGCCGCGTCCGCCCCGCGGCGCACCAACGCGCGCACCGGCCGGTTCCGCAGCCGAAGCTGCTCGACGATGTGACTTCCAAGCAGACCAGTCGCTCCGGTCACCAGATTCATGACGTCGTGTCTCCTCAAACGGCCAACGGCGGGGTCACATACCATAAAAGCCGTCCAAGGGAGCGTCAACCAAGCAACCGGATGACCAATCTTGCGGAGTCCCTGACGGTTTCGGCGGGCCATCAGAGCCCGGAGCGGGAGCGAAGGGTCAGGCCCACAACGGTGGGCCGCATCCGTGTTATTTTGCATGGTTGCACAGGTTACAGCGAAGGGTCAGGCCCACAACGGTGGGCCGGATCCGTGTTATTCTGCATGGTTGCACAGGTTACAGCGACGGGTCAGGCCCACAACGGCGGGCCGCATCCGTGTGCCGCCTCAAGACGATGCGGTCGCTTCGCGACCTGACCCTTCGCTCCCGCTCCGGGCTCTGATGGCTCGCCCCGACCTTCACGGACCCGGACACTGGCCCTCACGCCACCCGGTCAACCGGCGACGGCCCGGGACTGTTCGTCAGGCGATAAAGGTTGCACGCCATCTCAGTGACCGCCGGCACGGTCTGCTCGATCATCCGATACACGAGATCGGCCTTGGCCGACCGCGGCAGCTCCGCGAACTGGCGGGCAAAACACTGAACCTCCGCACGCCGAAGCTCCCGCCGCTTCTCTCGATCGAGGCGACCCGCGAAACCCTCGGGGTCGCGCCGGGCCAGGCGGATCAGCACCGGCAATTGCGGGTCCGCGGCAAAGTGTTGCCGTATGCTGCTCCTCAGGTGATTCTCGACAGCCATGACCCGGTTCTTGTGCGTCCCCAGCCGCCGAGCCAGCACCCGCAGCGACGTCTGCCGCTCGGGCCGTGAGATCAGCAGCCGCTCCTGGGCGACGGCCTCGATCATCTCCGCCGAGTGCCGGCCTCCCCGTACGCCGGCCTGCAGCTCCGCAACCGCCAACCGAACCGCCCGCCGATACCGCTCGCGCACCGCATGCCAGATCGATTCCTCGCCCTCAAACACCGGCGACCTGGCCGGCAGATCCCGGGCGATCTCATAGCTCAGTTCCTCGGCAACGGGCGGCCTGTCCGCGAAACCACAGGTGTCCGGCCCGTCCTTCGATCGTTTGCCCCGTACGGGGACCCGGATCGTCGAGAAGTACTCGTGCAGAGTCCAATGAACCGCGGACCGAATACGCGGCAGGGCATAGGCCGCGAACGAATCCCCGTGCCGCGCGGGATCGTACGTCCGCGCCGCCCGAACCAGGGCCAAGCACCCCTCTTGAAAGAGGTCTTCATGCTCCCGTTGGCGGGTCGGGTGGCTGGGCCGGGGAACATGCTTCCTCAGATGCACACCGACCAACCCGATGTTCCGGGCCGCCAGGGTCCGCTGCTCCCCGGTCAGCGCCCGCACCTCGGCGCACCGGTCAACGTCCAGGCCCGCCTCTTGCAGTCGGGATGGCCCCGGAGAGTCGTCAGCCAGGACCCCGGCAAGTTGCAGCCGAGGCCCTGCCTGAAGGCTCGTATCCGTTCGGGTGTCGGCAGCCGTCCCGGTGTCGGCAGCCGCCTGGGTGCCAGCGGCCGGCTGGGCACCAGGACCCGGCTGGGCACCAGGACCCGGCTGGGTGTCGGCTTCCGCTCGCGCACCGGCATCCGCCTGGGCGGCGGCCTCCGGGGCAGGTTTCTCCAACTCGACGGCGCGCAAAGACCAACCATCGGCTTCCGGGAGGGTCAAAAGGGACATAATCCACCTCGGCAAGCCGGTTCCAGCAGCTCATCCGGTACCTAACATACACCAAACCCAATACGAAGTCAAATGGATTCTGGAAATGAAAGGGAGGAGGGGGTCAAGGGGAGAGCGGCTAACCGGAAGCAGGCGGGCCGCAAAAGAGGAGAAAGCGAAACCCCGGACGACGGGACTCGCAAAGGCACGCGCCTGCCGGTCCTTCTCGGTCGGTCAGCTCTGCACCCCCCTCGACCCCCTTTCCATCGACCCCCTGTACTTCTTTACCCTTCCTTGTCCCCTTTGCTTCCGACCCC
>JAPKGY010000465.1 GCA_026647385.1 Phycisphaerae bacterium
TTCCGGTCGCTGGTTGCGCCGATCTATCAGACCTCAACCTACGACCAGGAATACCCCGGCGTAACCAAAGGCTACTGCTACACGCGCACGAACGGCTGATCGACGCATGGCTGGATGGGGAGTTGCCGCCCGAGGAGGCTTCACGACTCGAAACCGGCGTGCGGTGCGATCCGGCCTTGCGCCGCGAGTACGGGGCGATGCTCGCCCTGCTGCATTCGCGCGAGGCGATCGACGTGCCGGCGGGTCTGCGCGACCGGATCGTGTCGGCCGTCCACGAGCGAGTCAATCGGGACCGGGTGATTCCGATCACGTCGGTGCGATTGCGGCGGGTATCGCGTCGTCTGCGGTGGTTTGGGGCGGTGGCGGCCTCGGTGGTTCTGTTCATGGGCGGCTGGTACGCGTCGCAGTGGCGGGCCAAGCCCGGTCCGGCTCCCGTCGTGGTCGTGACCACGCCGACGGTGGCCGATCCGTGGATCGCGGCAGCGTGCGTGCAGAGCCTGGCCGGCCGGGGACCGCTGTATCCCACTCCGTTTGTCGTGCAGGGTGCGATGATGGGAATGCTGGCGGAAGGCAAGCTTCCGTCGACGGGGTCGCCGGCCGGGCCAGGATCCGCGTCGCCCGGCCTGACCCCGCCCAGGAGCGACGGAAGCGATTCCGTGCCGGTGCCCCTGCTGCCGATCATCCAACGCTTGTGAGGATGCCCGGGCGGAGAGCAGCAACCTATGAGCACACGGACAACGACAGAGCGAGATCGTGGCGCCGGGCCGTCGGGCCGATCGCGGGGCGTCATCACCGTTGCCGGTTTTTGCCTCCTGACGATCGCCCCGGCGGTGGCTGCCCAGTCGCAGTCCGGCGGCGACTCGGTGGACCGTTCGATGCGATTCGTCGAGCGGTCGATGGAGGCGACCGATCTGCTGAACGCGGGCAAGGCGGCGGAGGCGTTGCCGATCCTGCAGGAACTCGCCGGCCGGGACGCCGAACTGGACATCGACGGATACGCGGGCCTGACCCTGGGCGACTGCCTGGTCAAGCTGGGCCGGTACGACGAAGCCCGCCGCGTGTTTCTGACCGTGGCAGCTGAACATCCGGATCGCAAGCCGGAAATCGACCAGCGCCTGCTCGATCTCGAATTGGCGGGCCCGATTACCGAGGACCTGATTCTGCGACTGCGGGCGGCGGCGGCCGTCCCCGACGACAGCCGGTTCATCGCCGCCATGAACCTCAGCCGAGCCTTGCAGAAGAAAGCCAAGACACTGCTCGACGAGGCACTCGAGAATCTGACCCGGGCGAACGAGAGCACCTCCCCTATTGCTCACAATCTCCGCACGAGCCTGCACTGGACGATGCTGGCCGACGCCCGGACACAGCTCGCGGCCGCGATCGCCGAGATGGAAAACCGGTGGCAGAGACACCTCACCGTCGACGAGGGCGCCGAAGGCGGGACGGGGGCCGGAGCCGGTGCGCCGGGCTTTACGTCCTATCGATCCGATTGGACCGTCCCGGCGGGTGCCGGCCAATCCGTTCGCATCGAGGTCCGCCAGGACAAGCCCGACGACGAGTTGAAGCTGGTCATCGAGGGGAAACCCGTGAGCCTGTCCCGAGCCCAGGCGGAGCTGATCCGCATACACCAGGAACACATCGCAAAGATCCTGTCCGAGGCTGCGGGCGGGGGCGTTCCAGCCGAGAGGAGATGAGCAGATGGGACCGAGCAACCTGATGATCGGCATCACCGCGGCTGCGTGCGCCGCCGCCGTCCAGGCCGAGCCGGCGACGGTCGAGTTCCGCTACGCCCCCAGAGTGGGTGATGAGATGTGCCATCGCCTGGTGATGAATTCCGTGGGCACGCTGAGCTTCGCGCCGAACGCCCCCGGAACCCGATTCACCCAGAGCACGACGCAGGAGACGGCCGGCAAGTGCAGACAGGTCGATCCGGACGGGTCGACCGTCTTCGACATGAAACTGACCCGGATCGCCACGCGGATGAACACGCCGGGCATGAAGGTCGACTACGACTCGCGGACGTTCGATCCGGAAAAGACGGACAACGTGGCGGTCCGGATGTTCGGGCGATTCTACTCCGGTCTGGTCGGCTCGGAGCTGACCATCACCTTCAATCCGCAGGGCTCGCCCGTGAAAGTGAGCGGTATGCGCCAGGCGATCGAGAAAGCCCTCGGACCGCTGAAGAAGGAACTCGCCCACGAGCCGATGGGCCTTGTCATCGCTCCGTTCATCGACAATCTGGCGGCCGCCTTCGACGATTCGATGCTCGACGATCAGTTGAAGTCGTTCTACCGGTTCGTGCCGACCGGGGAGGGCCCGATCCCCGTCGGAAAGACCTGGAACGCCGACTGGGACATGGAACTGCCGTTCCTGAAAACGACCTGCCGGGCGACAGGACAGTACGAGCTGCTCGGCGTCGAGACGGTGCGTGGACGCCCGTGCGCGAAGATCGGCATCAAGGAATCGTTCACCATGAACACCGATCCCGGGCAGAAAGCCCGGACCGGCACCAGGCCGTCGCCCGGGCTGGCCCGGTTGTTCGAGAAGATGGACATGTCCCTGAGCGCGAGCCACGGCGAGGGCGTGGCTTATTGGGACTATGAGAAGGGATTGCTGGTGCGGCTTCGCCAAACGCAGCGGATCGCGATGACCCTGAGATTCAACCCGAAGGACATCGTGGCGATGACCGCGCCGGCGGCCGAGACCGCCCCCGCCGGCGAACAGGGGACGCAGACCTTCACCCAGAACTTAACGTCCTCCATCCAGGTCGACCTGTTGGAGGGCGAGGAGGGCGAACCCGCAACCCGAGAGACGTCAGGGACATTGAAGGAGCAATAAGCTGGACCTTCGCGGTGAGCGTTCGCGGGATTGTCGCGCGTTCGACCGGACAGGATCGATAATCGGTGCCTTGAGGCGGCCATACGAGCAGTTGACCTCCATGGCCTCGCGGTGAGCGGCCCGGGACCTGACCCCGGGCCCGCTCGCCGGGGGCAACTCCCTTTCGGACATTCGCGATGATGGTGCAGCCTCGTGGTTGACTCCCGCCAGGGACACGGGAATAGTCTGACAGCTCTGCAATCGGTTCTCCTCAGGCGGACTGCCTTTTTGTGGTCCGCAACCGAAAAGGAACCTTTCGGGCAAACCGGCGCGCGATTCGCATCGATCCTTCGCCGAAAGGTTCTAACGGAAGCGGGCCGGCCCAGGATGGGGTCGGCCCGTTTTGTTTTATCCCGGGTCGCCCCCTACATTTATGAAGCGGATCGTGCCGCACGACGGGGGTCACTGCCACCGCAGGCCATTCCGCGACGGTCACGGCGCTGGTTCTCAAAGCCCGGAGCGGACGTGTCCCGCTGCAGTCCGCCGCGGCGGACGAAGCCGGATGCGACGGGTTAGGCCCGCATCCGCGGGCCGCCTCAGGACGATACGGTCGCCTCGCGACCTGACCTTGCGCTACCGCTTGGGGCTCTGAAAGCCCCCGCCGAACCGGTCACGGACACTCGGAATGCCGGAGCGAGGTTACACGATGAACAAAACGGAATCCCCGACCCGGGACGAGATTACGCAGCGGCTGCGAAACGTGATGGATCCGGAGCTGGGCCGGGACATCGTTTCGCTGAACATGGTCAAGCAGGTGGCGGTCTGCGACGGGCATGTGCGCGTGCAGGTCGAGCTGACGACGCCCGCCTGCCCGCTGAAAGACCGGATTCGCGCGGACGTGGCCGACGCCCTGGCCGACCTGGCGGGGGTAAAACGGGTCGAGGTGGACTTCTCGGCCCAGGTGCGGCGAGGCCCGCATTCGCCGCTGAATCTGCCGGGGGTAAAAAACGTCGTCGCGGTC
>JAPKGY010000466.1 GCA_026647385.1 Phycisphaerae bacterium
AGGGGCTCGGGCGGGGGGATCGCCCCCTCGGCGGCGCGACGGAGTACGTCGGAAACGTTTGCATCGAACAGAGGCTGCAGGTCAATTATTCGCCAGCGATCCAGACCGCGATCGTCCGGGCTCGGCGGGGAGTACTTGCGTGGCAGAACACTCTCCGTCGGTTGGATCTCCAAATGAACGGGTTGCCATGACGGAGCTTCCTGTCGGGCCAACGATACGAACAGTAACCCCGGGCCGGACGTGGACGCGGCTTCACCGAGCAGTGCGCCGTCTTCGATGCGAGCGTCGGCCAGCAACCCCTGCGGGTCGGTGAATTCCGCCACCTCGACGCCGGGAATCGTCACGCGAACCTCCTCTCCCGCCTTCGCGGAGATGCGCAGGGGTTCGATCATCGGCCGAGGCTGAAACGTGATGCCGATCGTGCCGTGCGTCGCCCGGCCGGTGGTCAGCTCCACCCAGCTCAGGCCGACGCCTTTGTGGAGGGAGCAGTCGATCTCGCGGTCATCGGCGCGGGCCCGGGGCGACGACGCCGCCCGGACGGGCAGTCGCAGCCGGACGGCGGTCTCGACCGGCGAGTTCCATTCGATGTCGACGCGCCCGGAGGTCTTTCGGGCCCGGTACGAAAAGTGCGGGGTCTCGATGGCTGCCTCGGGCCAGTCGGAGGGCAGACAAGGCGAGAGATACACCACGTTCTCAGCCCGTTTCACCCGGATGCCGAAGAGCCCTTCCACGACGGCCCGGCCCCACATGCTCGTGGCGTCGGCGAACTCGTCATTGGCCCGCTGCAGGCCGTCGGTATGACTGTGGCAGCTCAGGCCGCCGGGCGTCGGGCCGTTAAACATGCCCGAGAAGGTGGCCCGGATCAACGCATAGCCCTCGTCAACCCGGCCCGCAAGATACTGGGTCTCCGCGAAGTTCAGTTCCTCGCCGTAGGCCAGTTCGTAGGTGCTATGGGTGTAAGAGCGTCCGGCGTTCGGGAACCAATTGGAACTCCAGTACAGGCGTCCGCCGCCCGGGGTCGGCTCCTGCTTCAGGTGCGTGTCGGCCCAGTGCAGCATCTGATAAACCTGCAGTTCGTCGGCTGAGCCGAACTCGGCGCTGTGGTAGAGAGTCGGCAGTTCCGGCTCGGCATGGAGCAATCGATGCCCGCGCGTATCGAGGTATTCGGCGAACGTACCCGGGCGTTTCATCCAGAGGATGCGCTGCATGTCCGCACGGACTTGTTGCGCCTTTCGGCGGTATGCCGCGTCGTCCTGTCCGAGTCGCCGGGCCAGATCGGCCAGCAGTTCATGCGCGCGGAGCATGTAAGCCGACGCCTGCGTACATTGCCCTTGGATGTACCAGTGCGAATCACTGATCCACGTATTCAGCGCGCTTTCATAAAGATGGACGTTCGGGTCGGGCCATAGCCGGCGGTTTTCGCGATCGACCATCCCGCGCAGGATCGGAAAGAACTCCTTCATCAATTCGACGTCGTTGGTGTAGTCGAAGTAATGACGCACCATGTCGATGAAGACCTCGTTCATGTTGTAATAGAAGCCTTTGCCTTCCAGATAGCTGGACAGGCCGCCCCGGTCATCGCCCTCGTCGATCAGGCCGAGGCGGCAGTGGTTTTGAATGGTCGTCCGCACGCGATCGGTCCATCCGTACACGGTCGGCCCGTACAGGATGCGCCAGCCCAGGTAGGCATATCGCCACGTCCATCCGCCGTGCACGTAGGCTTGAGAGGCCCACGTCCCCTCGGTGGCGAACGCCATCATCGTGGCGGCCGCGTTCAGATAGGGATCGGGCGACCGGACGACGATGCGATCGGCGATGGTTTGGTTGCGGGCGAGGGCCGCCTCGAAAGCGCGTGCCGGGTGTTTGAGCCATTCCTCGATCCGGCCTCCCATGCCGACGAGCAGATGGCCGGTCGAGCGGCCGATCGACAGGGCCGCCCTGCCCGCGGCGATGCAGTTCGTTCGGTCCTGCGCGTCGGGTCCCGAGGCTGCGTTGATGGCCGCCAGGAGTACCCCGGGTCTGCCCTTCATCGTTTCCGGAGGGCAGAAGGCGATGGAGCCCGGCCAGGAGCAGCCGCCCCGAATGTGCGCCTTCCAATCGGGAAGCGCCCGCATGATGCAGAGGCTTTGTCCTTCGTCGCCGACGATGGTGTCGGTCTTGTCGAAGGCCCGGATCAACTCAAAGGCGCCGTCCCTGAGGAGGTACTTGTCCTTCGCGCAGTGCTCCGGCGCGAAGGCGAATTCGGGTGCGTTGAGGCGCCAGTTCGTGAAGAAAGCGGACGCGCCGCCGTATGCCCAGACCAGGGCAGCATCGGGTTGCGTGCCGTCAATGTCCACCGCGAGAACCAAGCCAACGGTTTCGGCGGCGGGTACCGCGACGAGTTTCACCGTCGTGCCCGGATAGGCTTCATCCTGCAGTACATACTCGGTTCGCCCCTCGACGTATCGGACGGTGATTTGCGACCACTCGTGGAACCACTTGTCGCCGCCTTTCTGGACGAGTCCCACGTGGAGGTGCCCGAGCAGGCCGCCGGCGGAGTGGTAATCAAAAAGGAACCTCGGCGCGTTGTATGCCAGGATCATGGGGCGGAAACTGACCCGGGGTGATTTCTCGCGCTCGTCGGCGTTCCAGATGAGCGATTTGTCTCCCGGGGGATACAGGGGCCGTCGATGGAGGCGCGGATTGTCCGGCAGCAGGCCGATCGGGGCGGTGGCTGCGAGTCGACCCGTCGTCGGATCGATCCCCTGAACTTCCCGCCCGGCGACCCGGACCCTTGTGTTCTTCTCCGAAAGGCCGACGTAGAACTCATCACCGTGCATTCGGAGCTGCCACCCGCCCGGTATCGGGGTATAGCATGTGTCGGAAGCGGCGTCGGCCGGCGGCGTTCGAACCGTTCCGGTTTCGCCCGAGGAAACGGCTGCGATACACAGCGAGCCCAGCCAGAGAGTGAGGAACGGTGCGACTGACCGAAATCCACTGTGCATGAAACGGCGCTCCTCTCGGAAATGCCCTCGGTGCTTCGAAGGATCGTCGCATTGTATCGCGGGAACGATTCCGGCGTCGAGATTCGCCCGCTTGCCGGTGCTCTCCCTTGGATGCGGGTACGGAATCGGTGCGAAAGCCCCGATTGGCTCGATCGGCGCCTTCACTTATACTCGTGGGGTGTAAATGCCGCGGGTATCCCTTTCGTCACAGACGGAGACGGCGATGAAAAACTCAAACCGAGGCGCGTGGCTCATTTGCGCGGCGACGTGCTGGCCCGTTTCGCAGGCGTGGGCCGACGCTCCGGCGACGCAACCGGCCGATCGATACCTGGAGGCCGTGCGCACGTTCGCGGACAACGCGCTCCAGTATGGCCGGGACACGTACGGCCCGAAGCACACCCCCCTGTTCGCCGACGGTCTGAACGTCGACACGCACGAGCCGCCGATCTGGGAACTGCCGCGGGAGAACGCCGAAAACTGGAAGATGCCCAGACGCTGGATCATGTGCAACGTGGCCAGTCAGCAGAACTTCTATCGAACTCTCGTCGCCCTGTCCGAATTGACGCGCGATCCGCGGTACAGGCAGGCGGCCGTCGATTCCCTGCGGTATGCCTTCGCCCACCTGAGGCACGAGAGCGGACTGATGTTCTGGGGTGGGCACGCGGCCTGGGACCTGGACACGGACCAACCCGTCGGCGAAAGCCGCACCGACGGAATCGCCGGCAGGCACGAGTTCAAACGGAGTTATCCGTTCTACGAGCTGATCGGAGGCGAGGGGGGAAGGCGGAACTGGCCGAATTCGATATTCCCAAAAATCGCTCTTGGCGTCCGTTCCAGTTGGCCTTCATCTTG
>JAPKGY010000467.1 GCA_026647385.1 Phycisphaerae bacterium
TCGCCGACAGAGGATGTCCTTATCCTGCGTGGTCTCGCGAGCACGGGGCTTGATCCGGTTCGCTGATCGGGCCAGCAGGTCAGGCGCCACGGGATTGAGCGTCACATAGATGCCGGGCGCCAAGCCGGATCTGTTCAGCTCGGCGATCTGTTCGGCCGCCGCCGGGATCGCATCGAACGTGAAATACCCGCTGGCCGTGGACGCGAAGCGGCCGTTGGCCCGCTCCAGACAGCCCGGCGCGCGCACCTCGAATATGTCCCCGGGCTCGAAGAGCACCTCGAGGAAGCGCCGGATGTCGTCCTTGGACCGATCGTTATCCATCAAAAGGGAACATCCTCATCGTGGCACGGCACGTACTCCGGTAGATCCTCTTCCGACTCCAACCGTGACGGCTTTGGTCCGAGATGATGACTTACGACGCGATCGAACTTGTCGCCGCCTTTCCGCTCGACGGTGATCGCCAGCGCCGGGGCCAGGGCGCCGGCGTGAGCCAGCTCGACCGCCTCTTCGGAATCCCCCGGCACTGGTTCGTCGGACCGCACTCGCCACCAGGCCTCGGCCTTGCGTCGTGCGTAACCCTCATGCTCGAAGCAGACCCACTCGGAAACGTAATGCTGCCAGCCGACCTTGTATTCGACCCGCATCGTGCGGGGAGCCTCCGGCGGCGCGTCCCGCTTCGTGTGGACGGCGTAAAACACCTCGCTGACGTTGTAGTCGGTGCGGGTGACCTGATCGGAGAGGATGGCCTCGCTGCCGGCGACTCCGTCGTGCTTGCTCCGCTCGGGCGGCGGGAACTCATAGCCGCAGTCCGGGCAGATGCCATAGCCGGCAGCGATCACGGCATGGCACTGCGGGCATTCCTTGGCCGGGGCCGGGCCGTCGCCGTTGCCGCCGGCCTTGTTCAAGCGGAGTTGATCCACGGGCCCGTGACGCAGAATGTTGCTGCCGAAATCGAGGACCAAGCAGTCGTTCTTGCCTGGATGCAAGCGGAATCCGCGACCACAGTTGCCGACGATAGCGACTTTGCCGTTACGTCGTGTGACCAAGGTGCCGAGCCTTGTCCGCAGGCACCAGACCCATTCGTCGGGGCGGCTTGCCGTCTCCTCGATCCGGCTACGCCGCCGGACGAGCCGAGAAGGACGAAGTGTTGCTCCGCCTACCGTTGCCTCCGTCTGCTCACGGATATGCAACAGATACTGGGCCTTCGGATCACCTTTGTGCCAACTTGTCCGTTGTCGTGCGGAGCTGATGTTGCACCGGAAGCCTCGCCGGATGCACAGAGCTTGTAGCTGGTCGGCGAGGAACTTGTGCTCGCCGAGACATAGCGTCGTCGTGCGGGCTTGCCATGAGATGGCCGTGCGCTTCACGCCGTCGCCCAGGTTCATTGCAGCGAGCAGTACTCGTAGTTGCGCCCGCGAGGCATCGGCCAGCGACTCCAGGATTGGACGGTTCAAGTAGTCCGCCAGCCTACTCCAGCCTTCGAGACCTCGGTTGGTTCCACGCGGCTTGCCGTAGGGAACCACGAACTGCAGTCCGTCCGGGTAGCCGGCCTGCCGGCCGGACCTTCGGTGCCGGTAAACCCGGTAGCCGAAACCGCAACCGTCGAGCATGGCGCGAATCGCGTTCAGCCACGGACTGCGGCTCGATTGGCAGATGATGACGGTGTTGTTATGCGGGTTACGATACCCGTCGGTGAGCGCCCAACCGAGGAATCGAAGCTCGTCATCCGACAGCGGTACCCCTGGACCGTCGCCCGTCCCCGCGACGGGAATGAGATAGCTATCTCGAACGTGCGCCAAACTCTCAGCAGTCCGCTGCCGCCAGCGCTTGCAGCTTGCCGCGTGTCCCCGGTAGATCATGGTATGCAGATGCGTCACCCGCACGTCGAGGTGGGGGGCGGAGATGGCGTACATCCGCTCACCCGGCGCCATAGGGCGATGGACTTTCTCCCCGGCCGCGCACCACTCAATATGGCCACTCGCGAGGTCGTATGCACCGATCGGGTCACCTTCCCGGACTTGCTCACATCGAGCCCAACCCTGCGGCGTGAGCACCTCAGTCTCCATATCGAGGCACATCTGGTAATAAAGCCCCGGCGACAGCGTCGGACGGACCAGGGCGACGCAATCGATGTTGGGCGCGTCGAACCCGGTGGTCAGCACGTTGACGTTGCACAGGTATTTGAGTGCGCCCTCGCGGAACCGCCGCAGAATTGCGCTGCGGTCCGATGGTGGTGTTTCGCCGCAAACGAAGCCGCAGTCGGCCTTGTTGCTCTGTTCGAGCACGCGAACGATGTGTTGCCCATGCTGAACGCCGGACGCGAAGATCAGCACCGACTTGCGATTCTGCGTGTGCTCGACGATCTCCCGGCAGGCGGAGCCCACCAGAGCGTCGTCATCCATCAGGGCCTCGACCTCGTCGGCCACGAACTCACCCCCGCGGACGTGGAGCTGGTCGTAGTCGGGGCGTTGTGTGCCCGCCTTGGTCCGCAATGGGCACAGATAACCCTGAACGATCAGCTCGCGGACACTGACCTCGTAGCAGATCTCGTTAAGAATGCCGTTCGGCGTGCATATCGGCCCGGTTCGCATCCTGAACGGCGTGGCGGTGGTGCCGATGATGCGAAGGTGCGGATTGATCACCCGTGCGTCGCGGACGAACTGACCATATCGGCCTTCATCTTCCCCGGGCTGGATAAGATGGGCCTCGTCGACAATGACCAGGTCCATCGGCCCCACGTCGCAGGCCTTCTCATACACGGACTGGATGCCGGCAATCGTGACCGCGTACCCGAGATCGCGGCGTTTGAGGCCCGCGGAATAGATGCCCACCGGCAGATCGGGCGCGGTGCGCTGCAGTTTGTCCGCCGCCTGCTCGAGCAGCTCTTTGACGTGGGCCAAGATCAGTACGCGCCCGTTCCAGCGCTGCACCGCCTCTTGGCAGATCGTGGCGATAATGTGACTCTTACCCGCAGCGGTGGGCAAGACGACGCACGGATTGCCGTCCCGCTCGCGCAAATATCGCCATACAGCTTCGACTGCTTCGCGTTGGTAGGGTCTCAATTCCACGCGAAATCACCTCGCCTGCTTTGCCTTGCTCGGCTTAGCCATGCCCCGCTTCGCCCCGCCTCACCCGCCGCTATCTCGCGCAACACCGGCATACGCAGCGGGCAGCTTTCCGTGATGGCATTGCTGGTATCGGCAGTACCACTCATAGGCCAGTGTCCGACTGCGGATGGGCCGGTTGGCCGCTCGCAGCGCTTTCAGAAACCTCGCGACCGGATCGATCTCGCTGGCGAACGACCTCTCGTAGAAGACCCGGAACGCGCGGTGGCGTACGCTGTTCTCAATTCGATCCCACTCCCAAAGCGATAACCCCTCCACAGAGTGGACACTTCGCGAGTGGCAGGGGTTCGATTTGCACACGGATGCTGCCGCCATCCGACACCGGTCCTCTCCGCGTGATCAGCAGGTCCACTTGGCTGTCGTCCTCGTAGACGCCGGCGTCCTGAAGTGCGTCCAGAGGCAGTTTTAGAAGATTGTCGAGGTCATGCCGCCGCCGATCGGGCGGAAAAGCATCCATACACAGTGCTATCCGCCCGCCCATCGGCGGCTTGCGCGGCCCGCCGCCAGCCAGGAGGGCGCGGACGACCTCACGGTACGTCCGGCCCTTTCGGCTGATCAGTGTGCGCCCTCGGATATTCCGATAGATGCGGTTAGCCGACGGCGGAAAGGGGATTGTCAATTCCACACTTGCGTTTCCTTGATTCAAAAGAACCGTGCCATGCCTCGCCCCGCCCTGCCTCGCCTTGAACCCTCATCGCATCCATGGCGCC
>JAPKGY010000468.1 GCA_026647385.1 Phycisphaerae bacterium
GGATCTCATGGCCCTGACGCTGTTGCGACCGCCGGGCGAGTTCGGCGCCGATGTGGCGATCGGATCCAGTCAACGATTCGGGGTTCCGATGGGTTACGGAGGGCCTCACGCCGCCTTTCTCGCCACCCTTGGCCGCCGCCAGATGGTGGCTGACCGGGCAGATCCCGCACAGACGCTGCACGAGAACCGGAACCTCCCAGAAAGGCCGGCCCTGGATGAACCGCTCGAAGCCGCGGAACTCCACGATGTGCAGACGCGCCTGCGTGACCTGCTTCCTCTCGTCGAGCAGGATGGTCACCTTCCCGTGTCCCTCGACGCGGGTGACCGGCTCGATCACGATCTTCTTCGTGCCGTTATTCAGCGTTGCGACCACGGCTATCCTCCCGTATTGGCGATCGACCGACGTCCGCGGTCAATCGTACTTGATCAACTCGTAAGGCAATTCGATCTCTTGGTTCCCCAGCAGGGCGGTCAGCGCCGCCCAGATCGTGTCCGCCGGCGGCGGGCAGCCCGGCAGGTAGTAGTCGATCTTCACGACTTCCTGGACCGGGTACACCTTGTTCAACAGCAGCGGGATGTCCGGATCGCTCGGGATTCGCCCGCTCGGGTTGTGTACCGTCGGCCCGTTCAGGTACGCCTCCTCCATGCACTCCCGCAGCGGAATGGTGTTCCGCATCGCCGGGATCCCGCCCATCGTCGCGCAATCTCCGACCGCGATCAGAATGTCGCAGTGCTTGCGGAACTCCTGAAGCACGTGGACGTTTTCCTCGTTGCAGCAGCCGCCCTCGATCAGGCCGATCGCGCAGCGGCCCGTGAATTCCTTGATGTCGTCGATCGGCGACTTGTCGAAGTCGACCAGTTCCACCAGCTTCAAAATGCGGTCGTCGATGTCCAGCACGGACATATGACAGCCGAAACAGCCGGCCAGCGACGTCGTTGCGACTTTCGGTTTTGCCATGAAATCGCCTTCCTTTATTCCTTCGCCGACTCGATTTCCGAGCCGATCGGTTGATGATCGAATTTCCGCTTCCCGATCGGGATCGCGTAGCCGACGCGCTTCTTCAGGATCGCCCCGACCGGGCAGGATTCCGCCGCCTTGTCCGTGGCCGCCACCGGGGTCGAGCCCAGCCCGCCGCGACCGTTGGCCGCCACGCGCTTGTGTACCCCGCGACCCACGAACCCGAACGCGTGCTTGCCGTCCAGTTCCTGCGACGCCCGCACGCATCGGGCGCACAGAATGCACCGATTGTGATCGATCATCACGTCCGGGTGAGATGCGTCCACCTCGCGGTCGGGGTACAGGTACGGATACTTCGGCGCCGTGATCCCGAACCGGTAGGCCATCGCCTGCAACTCGCAGTTGCCGCTCTTCTCGCAGAACATGCAGAAGTGGTTCCCCTCGACGAAGAGCATTTCGATGATGTCCTTGCGGATCTGCTTGACCCGGTCGCACTCGCTCTCGATGACCATGCCCTCGCTCACCGGTTGGGTGCAGGCGGCCTGGGGCCGGCCGTTGACCAGCACCGTGCACACCCGGCAGCTCCCGAACGGCGTCAGGCCCTTCATGTGGCACAATCGGGGAATGTAGATCCCCGCAGCCTCCGCCGCTTCCAGGATGGTCTGACCGGCCTGTCCCTGGATCTCGACGCCGTCGATCGTCATGTTGACCTTGTCGCTCATTTTCCTCTTATCCTCTGGCGAACCCGCCTTACCCGGGAGCCGCGAGCCTCGGCTGCGCGGTCCATCGATCCGTCCCGGTCACGCCTCATCCGTCCACGACGAATCGGCCGTTGATCTCCTCCGCGTCGGCCACCGCCGCCTGGAGGCTGAATTTCGGTTCCAAACCGTTCGTGTCCTTCCGCACGCGGGCCTCGTATTGCTCCCGGAAGTTCTTCAACGTCGTCAGGATCGGGTTCGGCGAGGTCTGCCCCAGTCCGCATCGGCTGGCCGACTTCACCGTCTCCCCAAGATCCTGTAGATACTGCAGGTCCTCCATGTGCCCGAAGCCCTGCAGGATCCGGTCCAGACGCTCCTTCATCAGCACGTTGCCCACCCGACACGGCGTGCAGTACCCGCAGCTCTCCTCGATGAAAAACTCCATGAAGCACTGCGCGGTCTTGAGCACGTCCCGCTTCGGTCCGAACGTCATGATCGAGCCGCCGGTCGCCAGATCGTCGAAGCAGATCTTCCGGCCGTATTCCTTCGGCCCGACGAGTTGCCCGCTCGGTCCCCCGACCTGCACGGCAATCGCGTCCTCCGCCCCGGCCAGCTTCAACACCTCGCCCAGCGTGATCCCGAATTCCACCTCGTACACGCCCGGGGCCGTGCAGTCGCCTGAAATACTCAAAAGCTTCGTCCCGCTGCTGCCCGGCGAGCCGTACCCGCTGAATGTGGCCGGACCCGCTTCCAGAATCTTCGTCACGCAACACAGCGTTTCAACGTTGTTCACCACCGACGGGCACCCCTGGTACCCCTTCTGTGCCGGGAACGGGGGCCGGTTCTTCGGGTCGCCCCGCAATCCCTCGCACGAGCTGATCAGCGCCGTCTCCTCGCCGCACACGTACGCTCCCGCGCCCATCTGAATCCGAATGTCGAAGTCGAACCCCTTCTTGCTCAAAATGCTCTTGCCCAGGAGCCCGTCCGCCCGCCGTTTGGCCAGCACGTCCTCCAGATACGCCCGCAGATACGCGTACTCGCCGCGCAAATACACAATCCCCTCCGCGGCGCCGATCGCGTATCCCGCGATCGTCATTCCCGCGAAGAGGCGGTCCGGTTTCTCGGTCAGCAGCACGCGGTCCTTGAACGTCCCCGGCTCGCCTTCGTCCGCGTTGCACAGAACGTACTTCCGATCGCCCGCGGCCGCCCGGCAGAACTCCCACTTGATGCCCGTCGGGAAGCCCGCGCCCCCGCGGCCCCGAAGCCGCGCCGTCTTGATCGCCCGGATCACCTCCGCCGGCGTCATGCCCAGGGCCTTCTTGATCGCCTCACCCCGAACGCACGGGGTGAGAACCAGCGGCCCGGTCAGACGAATGTTGTTCCGGATCATCGAGCGGACCAGCGGATGTGCGTTGTTTCCGTCGCCGAAACTCGTCACCAGCTTCCGCGGGTCCATGTGGGCCTTCAGCTCGTGCACGATGTCGTGCGCCGCGTCGCTCGTCAGGTGCGTCACCGGAACATCGTTGATCAGCGCCCCCGGTGCCTGGTCCGAAAGGCCGATGCAAGGCACGGACTCCAGCGAAAACAGACCGTCCGGCGTCGTCTCGCCGAATCCGATCCCCAGGTCGTCGAAAAACGCCTGTGCCGACCGCGCGCTGCCGTGCATCCGATCGATGATGTCGTTGCACAGCCGGATAATCACCTTCCCCTTCGGCTTCTTCGAGCAGAACGCGTAGAAGGTCACCACACTCTCCACGTCCACCCGCGGCGCGCCGACCGTCGTCGCGATCAGGTCGATCGCGTCGTCGTTGACACAGCCGAAACAGGCCTGAACGGATCGGACGATGTCCATCATCCGGCCGCGGTCGTTCCCGCTCGCCTGGCAGATCTCTTTGATGGTCGATAGAAGATCACTCATGAGCAACCTCGATTTTCCTTCGGGCCGACAACCCTTTCTCCCACTCGCTCGGATCGCCCCAGCCGCCTCCGCCGAGCCCGGACCCTTGCCGTCATTCCAGGCACCGCCTCCCCGGGCTGGAGCCCACCGCCATCGTCCAACGTTCAGACGGATGTTATCAGTATCGACCGGCTCGTCCGCCCGTCGCGATCCCGGGCGTAACCGGACCCGCGTGGTGCCGATTCGTGAAAAAAATCACAAGTCTTCACTAATGTAATCCCA
>JAPKGY010000469.1 GCA_026647385.1 Phycisphaerae bacterium
AGCGCCGCGAGCCGCGCGCGCGTCGCTGAAGCTGTGTTACTGCCACTCGCCGATGCGGTACGTGTGGGACCTGTACGAGCAGTACTACCGGGACGCGGGGTTTGCGGGCAGGCTCGGACTGCGACTGTTCGCGGGCCGGCTTCGCGAGGCCGACCGGCGGGCGGCTGACAGTGTGACCGCGTTCGTCGCCAACAGCCGGGCGGTCGCGGAGCGCATCCGCCGCAACTACGGACGAGCGAGCGTGGTCATTCCACCGCCGGTGGATACGGATGATCCGACCGTCCCGGGAGAGGAATGCTCCACCGGCGTGCCGGGATTTCAGGCCCCAGCGAGACGTCTGTGCGACGAAGAGGCGCCGGCTGACGACTTCTATCTGGTGGTCGGTGAGTGCGTCGGCTACAAGCGGCACGACCTGGCGATCGACGCGTGCCGCCGGCTGAATCGGCGGCTCGTGGTGATCGGCACCGGGCCGAAGCTGGCGGAGTACCGCGCCGGCGCGGGGGCGAACGTGCAAATGCTCGGCTGGCAGAACGACGCGGTCGTTCGCGAGCACATGCGGCGGTGTCGGGCGCTGCTGTTCTGCGGGGAGGAGGACTTCGGGTTGGTGCCGGTCGAGGCCCAGGCCGCGGGCCGGCCGGTGATTGCATACCGCGCGGGTGGAGCGACCGAAACGGTGATCGACGGCGGTACGGGCCTGTTTTTCGAGGCGCAATCGGTCGAGGCGGTCCTCGAGGCCATCGAACGGCTCGAGGCCACCACCTCGCTGTGGCCCGCGGCTCGCATCCGCGAGCACGCCCGGCAGTTCAGCAAGCAGGCGTTTGTGCGGCGGTTCACGTCGTTCTATGAGTGGTGCGCGCGGCGATGGCGCGAGGGCGGGCCGACGGCGGTTCGCGAGGCGGTCGAAGGCGGGGAGTTCGGGGAATGTCCAACGTCGAATGTCGAAGATCCGCCGCGGCGGGGCTAATGGCTGAAGAAACCCCGGGGCCCCGGGGGAAATGAAGGCACTGACGCATAAGGCACCGAGGCACAAGGTGAGCATGACATACCTTGTGTCACCTAGTGAACGAACCGTTTGGGCGATCGGCGACGAGCATGTCTCCACATATGAGTCGCCGCGGCGACTCACCTGCGGAGAGATGCCTGCACCACAAGGGCCGGGTGAAACCGTCCAACCGGAAACGGCACTGCTGCTCAACTGTTCTGCTGGCTCCTGGTCTATGCCGTCTGTTCTGCGCTGCAGACGGCCCACGGGCAGAAATCGGAACAGGGGACCGGAACAGAGGTGACCTCCTTCGGACGTCCGCTTTGACGTCTGACCCCGCTTTGACGTCTGAAAACACAAGGCGTCATGAGGATGCCTGAAAATGGCTGGAGTTCTCCATTCTCAGTTCTCCACTTCTTTCAATCACACAGAGGATGCGGAAACCGCAGAGCGGTGCGAGCCGATCGAGGCGGCGATCGATCGCCAGAACGAGGTCGTAGAGTCGTCGCAAGGGGACGAAAGTGTACGGTTTGAACCCGCCGGCCAGCTGGAAATCGAGCACGCTGAAGCGGCGCTGGTGGATGATCCGAAGGGTCGGATGGCGAGCCGACCAGTCGGGCCTTTCACGGGCGAAGAGGATATTGGCCATCGCCAGGTTTCCCGCCCAGGGGTCGAGCTTGCGCGCCTGGCGGTGATACCCTGCGAAGTAAACCTCTTCGTGATGGGTAAGCCGGTAGGCGATGTGGGAGAGTGGGCTGATCCACGGTTCGATGGCCAGGATGCGCCCGCCGGGGCGCAGAACGCGGGCAGCCTCATCGAAGAAGATGTGCGGGTCCCACAGATGGTGCAGCAGGTCGAGGACCAGAAGGTTGGCCAGCGAGCCGTCGGCGAGAGGCAAGCGCAGGCCGTCGGCGGCGAGGTCCAGGCCGGGCGTGGGCACGATGTCGCTCACCCGCAGCGCCGGCCAGAAAACCTTGAAGCCGCCGAACCCTCCGCCGATCTCCAGACTCGGACCGGGTACGATAAAGGGGCGGAGCCGCTCGAACCAGCCGCGGTAGCAGGCGCGGAGAGCGTACTTGCTCCGCCAGATCTCGCGTCGCCGACGATGCTCGCGATCGGAGTGGCTCGTTCTCAGTGGGGAGGTCCTGTGCATGCTTCAATCAAACCGCAAACGTAAAGAAACCCCACGCTCGACCAAACGACACGGACAGACGACCGCGCGAGACACTACGAACCAAAGACTTCGATCGGCACCTCGATGAATCGCCGGACCCGGTCGGCGATCGCGTGGAGCTGTTCGTCGGTCAAGGGCGTCACGTACGGCTCGGCGGCCTGACGGGCGACGGTGTAGACCTGGACGAGGCGCAATCGTCCTTGGCCGTCGAGGATATCGACGAGGCGGCCGGCGAAGGCATCGATCTCGGCATCGGTCGGCGGCTGGCCTTGGACGTTCATCCAGAGCGACTGGATGACCACGTGGAACCTGCGGGCGGCGTCGAGGATGTTGTCCAGAATGGTCGCCAGCGGCACGTTCGGGCGATTGACCAATCGATAGTATTCCTCCGTGCCCGCGTCGAGCTTCGCCCAGATCTCGCCGTTATGGGCGTGCATGAGAGTGAGGGCCTCGCGGACCCGAGGCCGACTCAGGTAGGCCGCGTCGGTCATGACTCGGAGCAGAACGTCCTCGAGTCCGCGCGAGCGGCGGACCTCGGCGGCGAGCGCGACCGCCTGCGGGAACTGGGGACACGCGGTCGGCTCGCCATCGCCGCTGAAGGCGATGTCGCGAATCGCCCGGTGCGATTGGGGCACGTGTCCGAAGCCGCCTTCCTCGAAGAGCCTGCCGGTCCGCGCGAGGTCGACCATGTTTTCGAGTTCGACCCGCAGCCGCTCGAGATCGACCTTGCGGACGGTCGGCGGCACGGTCCGATCCACCTGGCAATAAATACAGTCGAAGTTACAGGCCTTGTCGGGATTGAGGTTCACGCCGATCGACAGGCCTCGGCTCCGCCGGCTGATCACCGGATAGACGTAAAGGTTCTCCCGCCACTGACGGGGATGGTCGGCGTACCACTGGCGGAGGCGTTGGCTGCCGGGATCACAGGTCGCATCGGTCATCCGGTTCTCCACGGAAGACCTCATTATAGCGGATCGGGGCCGGTCCATCCGGGCCGGCCGCCTCCGCCAAACCCGATGAACCCCGCCGCTCGCCCGGGCGTATAAGGGAATGGAACGGAGGTCGGGCGGAGGGAACCGTCCGGCCTGGAACAAGCGAGTCTGCCCGGTGAGTATCGAGGTGGGATGTCCCGGGCACGAGAGGACCCATCCTTCCGGACGCGGGATGGGTTTCTCTTTTTTACGGGCTCTCCAAGCGAGCGACCTCTTTGACTTTTCCGCTGCTGCCCCTTCCAATTTCGCCCATATCCGGCACTCGGTCGGCCGGCGGGGTCGAAAATGGATGCTCAGCCCACCCGAAAGCTCAGCCTCTCGATCTTCTTCCCGTGCTATAACGAGGAAGCCAACGTGGAGGCCACCACCCGGGCGGCCTTGGAAGCGGCTCCCCGGGTGAGCGACGACTACGAGATCATCATCGTGGACGACGGCAGCCGTGATCGAACCGGGGAGATCGCCGATCGTTTGGCCAGGGAATGGCCGCCGGTGCGGGCGGTGCACAATTGGCCGAACCGCGGCTACGGGGGCGCGCTGCAGGCCGGTTTCCGGGCGGCGACGAAGGAGTGGGTCTTCTACACCGACGGCGACGGCCAATTCGACTTCAAGGAGATGCCCAAGCTCCTCGATCTCCTGGACCGGTTCGACATCGTGAGCGCCTATCGGCTGAACCGCCAGGAGTC
>JAPKGY010000047.1 GCA_026647385.1 Phycisphaerae bacterium
TCCAGGATCGCCGCCAGCGACGCCGAGGCGATGCCCTTGCCGAGAGAGGAGACCACACCGCCGGTGATGAAAACGAATTTGGTTTCTGGCATTGCCACGGTCCTCCGATCCCGCCCGCATCGCGGTGCCCGCGCCGCCAACCCCGGGCGCTCGAAACGCACTCGCTTATGGGCTGCGACGCTACCAGAACGGTCTCTATTTCTCAATCGCGAAGACGGCCCTACCACGCGTTAAAATGGCTTTCCCCAACCCTGCACGAGCTGCTCGATGACCTGCAGCGTCTTCGCGTCGAGCGGGATGGCGTACCCCCGACGATCGGGGCCGCCGGCCCCGTCGATCATCGCGACGTTCAGACCAACCAGCTCCCCGCGGCTGTTCACCAGCGGCCCGCCGCTGAAGCCCGGCTCGAGATGGACCGTGCTTTCCACCAGGCGACCGTAATCCGTTTGCCGGGTCGGGTCGAGCTTATCCTGCAACGAGGCGCTGCACCGAACCACCAAGCCCGAACGCCACCTCGGCTGCCGACCGGACCGATGTCTGCACACAGCCACAACAGGTTCTCCGCTGTCAGGCGGCTTGCGAGCCGGCGGAGCGGCCGCCAGCCCTTGACAATCGATTTGCAGCACAGCCAAATCCAGACCCGTCACCTTGACGATTCTCCGCACCTCATGCCGCGAACCGTCCGGCAATACGACCACCAACCTGGCCGCGTCACGCACGACGTGCTCGTTCGTCAGAATCAACCCGTCCTCGCGCAACACAACACCCGAACCGCCGCACAGATCGCATGCCCGGTATAACGCGCGCTCGCCCCCGCCCGCCGCATGCACCCCGTGCGTATGCCCGCCCGCCGGAGATTCCGCCGCCGTCTCGATCCAAACCACTGAAGGCGAGCACGCGCACGCCACGCGGTCCAGCAGGACCGCCTCCCTTTCCGTCATCCCGTCGGCTCCGCCGGCCCCCACGGTGCAGTGGCTCCGGGGATCCAGGCACTCGCACAATCGCCGCCACTCCAGGCGCGACGCGCGTTCTCCCGGCGACATCTCTCCGCAGCCCATCCACAACACGCCCAGGGCCAACAACCATCCCCGCACCAAAGATCGCATCGAAACAACACCCCTTGTCAGCCAATTCCAAAGCCCAGCCCGGCCCCCCGTCCGCCGACCGCGCGACGGTGCGCCCTCGGTACCGCCCTCCGGGCAGCACCAACCGGTGACACCGGTCCCCACCCGCCGGCCTTCCATTCGTCGGTCTGTGCGGCGCCTCCCCCGATGGCCGATTCCGCATCCCGCCGTCCCGACTGACCGAGCACCATCCCTCCCGCCTTTCAACACCAGCGCTTCGGGCTGACCCATCACGGAAAACCTGCCACCCCGCACGAGCATGCTGTTCGGTATCGGGGCGCCCGCTCCATCAAAAGCGATTACCCTCGCCACATCAACCGGCCGGCGGCGAAGCCGAGGCAATGCCCGCACCGAGCGCCAGCGTCCTCCTCGCTACGGCAGCCACCGCTCGCGAGTTGGCATTCTCGCGCGCTGCCACCTATGCTGCGACTGAGTCTCAGTTGCAGTCGCTCGCCACAATATAACGGTCATTCACCCCGACGCAAGCCAGGGATTTCAAATAATGAAGTCTGTTCCGCGGCAGGCCGATAACTAATGCGGGATGCCTCGTGGGCGCTGCGCGCCGCGCGACTCGACGCGGCCATCGCCCGTATCGTCGCGGCGGCAGACGCAATCGGGGTACCAGAACCTCCGCCGCGACTCGGTCATAAGGCTGAGGGGTCAGGGAGCAGCCTGCAATGCCGGAGAACCAGGAAGACATCGATGCCCTGCTGGCTGAGGTCAACGCCCTGGCAGAGGAGGCGGTCGCCGACATTGTCGGCCCCGAATCGGAAGCGGCCGAGCCTCTGGTCTCCTCACCGGCAAGCGGGCTCGGGGGCGCTGCGGGCGGCGAGCGGTCGGTCTCCGCCGCGGCGGTCGCTCACGCTGTGCCCAAGTCTGCCGCCGGCGAGGACCTGACGCGCATTCTGCACCTTGAGGTTCCGGTGATCGTCCAGCTTGCCCGTAACACGATGCCGTTGGCCAACATCGTGTCCCTGACCACCGGTGCGATCATCGAGTTTGACAAACCCGCCGATGGCGAGCTCGAACTCATGATCAACAACAAGTGCATAGGCCACGGCCAGGCTGTAAAAGTCGGCGAAAACTTCGGTCTCCGCATCAGCCGCATAGGCTCGCTCCGGGACCGTATTAACGCCATGGGCAACCAGTAGCTCATCCCGCCGACAGCTTTTCGCTGTCCCTCCTGGACCGAAAACCGCCGATCTTGATTTCTGCACAATCGCCACGGCAACCAGGACGAATCCTGGGCTTCGACGTTTTGATGCTTTGACGTTTTGACGTGCGCCACGGCGAATCCAACGTTTTGACTTTTTGACCTTTTGACTTTTTGACCTTTCCCCTTGACCCTCCCACCTCCCGCCCTCATAGTGGCCTCATGGCCCGTCGTTACCGTCCATCACCGGCATTCAAAGGCCATGTTGGCCGACGCATTCGCTACTACCGCCTCAAAACCGGTCTCAACCAGATCACTCTGGCCCGCAAAGCCAGGGTCAATCAAGGCTTCCTCAGCGAAATCGAGCGCGGGCGGCGTAATCCCTCGCCCGGGACGCTCAAGGCTCTGGCCATCGCCCTGGACGTGCCGCCGGCCGTCCTCATCGGCCCCGGCCCCGACCACGACGCGCCGCAACCGCTGCTCACCCGCGAGTTGCCCCTGCTGGCTTCCATCCCCAAGGGCTGGCCGAAGGCCGGCGGCCAACTGGAGATGTTCCCGGTTCTGCTGCACCTGTGGAGCCTGGACCGATACGTGCTCCGCCTCAACCTCGACTCGATGGAGCCCACGCTCAAACGCGGCGATCTCGTGCTCGTCGAGTACAGGCCAAACGTCAACCCCGCCCACGTTCAAGGCCGCATCTGCGCCTGTCTGCTCGACGATAAGCCCACCTTGAATCGCGTCTTCGTCGAACGCCGCGACGACACCCGCCTCATCGTCCTCCGCGGCGACAACCCCGACGCGCCCCCGATCGTCGTCGACGGCACCCGCTCGTTCTCCATCCAGGGCATCGTCACCCATCTGGTGGACCGGAGCCTGTGAGTCGCATCGTGCAAGCCCGCTCGAAAACAATGATCCGCCCGAGCGTCCCTGGCGTTGTCAGCCAGTTAACATCAGAGGCTTTTACCGTCTTTACGAGTAAAATGATGATCGCCAGGAGTACCGGCGCGTTCATGACTTTTCGCGAGGCACTTCCAGGGCGGTCATGCGCCGCGCGGTCCTGAAGACCGTGTCGGCCGCACGGGTGCTCCGGGTTCTGACGCGAATCACTGGAAAGCTCCGACCTTCAGCGGTATGCTCGTCGAAAGCTGATCGAGCGGTTTGAGGTGTGCAACGTCATGGAGGCCAATGTGAGTTCCCTGTCGCGGACTGCCTTTGCCTGCGTGCTGCTCGTGGCGGGCCACGCGTTCGCCCGGGCGGCGGCCTCGAATGGCTCTGGGTCGGATGCCGACGCGCCGCAGGTCATCGAGCTGGACGGCCACGGCACAGGCCGGGTCTTCGAGGGGATCGGCGGGCTCAGCGCCGGGGCCGCCTCGCGCCTGCTCATCGACTATCCCGAGCCGCAGCGGTCTCAGATCCTGGACTTTCTTTTCAAACCGAACGTCGGAGCCGCCCTCCAGCACCTCAAGGTCGAGATCGGCGGGACGATCAATTCGACCTGGGGCGCCGAGCCGAGCCACGCCATCACCCGCGATGAAATGGTCAACCCCAGGCGCGAATACCACGAACGCGGATACGAGTGGTGGCTGATGAAGGAGGCCCGGAAGCGTAACCCCGCCATCCTGCTCGAGAGCCTGCAATGGGGTGCGCCCGGCTGGATCGGCGGCGGGGAGTATTTCAGCCAGGACAACGCCGATTACGTGGTCGCTTTCCATAAGGGAGCCCGCGCGTATCACGGCCTGACCATCCAGTATCAGGGCATCCGCAACGAGGCCGGCTACAAGATCGATTGGATCAAAACGCTCAGAAAAACGCTCGACGCAGCCGGGCTGCGGGACGTGAAGCTCACCGCCGCCGACGATCCGGGCGACGTCCAATGGAAGATCGTCAAGGACATGCTGGCGGACCCGGAGCTGATGGACGCGGTGTACGCCGCGGGCGTTCATTACGTGCCGTACACCTCGACGGACGAAGCTCGGAAGACGGGCAAACCGCTCTGGTTCAGTGAGGCCGCCATCTACGGCGAGCCCTGGGGCCGAGCCAAGAACTTCGCCCGGCTTTACAACCGCAATTACATTGTCGGCCGGATGACCAAGACCATCGTCTGCACGCCGATCACGTCGCTGCTGGAGCATCTCGTGCCCTTCAACGTCGAGATCTGGAACAACCCCGGGCTGATGAAGGCGAACACACCCTGGTCCGGTCATTATGAGGTGCCGCCGGCCGTCTGGGCGACCGCCCATACCACCCAGTTTGCTCAACCCGGCTGGCAGTACATCGACAGTGCGTGCGGGTTCCTGGCCAACGCCGGCAGCTACGTCACGCTCAAAAGCGCCCACGGCGGCGATTACAGCGTCATCATCGAGACCCTGAACAACCTGCCTTACGAGCAGGCCTGCCAGAACACGCACAGCAAGGACGACGACGCGGAGGTCCAACCCGCCCGGGTGACGTTCAAGGTGAAGAACCTCTCCGTCGGGCCCGTACACGTCTGGCGAAGCCGCAGGTCCGCCCAGTTCGAGCAGTTGCCGGATATCACCCCCAAGGACGACTCGTTTGCCATCACCTTGACGGGTAACAGCATCTATACGCTGACGACGACCAGCGGCCAGCAGAAGGGCTCGTACGAGATACCCGAGGATCGCCCGTTTCCGTTCCCCTATGCGGATGACTTCGAAAGCACGCCCCCTGGAAAGACGCCCCGGTACCTCTCCGATCAGGAAGGCAGCTTCGCCGTCGCCGTGCGCGAGGATGGCCGGGGAAAGTGCCTGCGTCAGATCGTGCCCCAAAAGGGCATCCCGTGGTTCGTCAGCGTGGAGTCCCCCTGGACCTTCGTCGGCGACAAAGCCTGGGCGGATTATCAGATCAGCGTCGATGCCCGTATCCCCGACAAACAGTTCGCCGCCGTCTACGGGCGAATCGACGCCCCCATGAGCCGATTCGTTCCCGGCGGCTACGGGCTCAAGCTCGATTCCACAGGCGCCTGGCAACTCATGGATACGCTGGCGGTCCTCGCTTCGGGTAAAGTCAACGTGCAACCGGGTTCCTGGCACAACCTCATGCTCGTTTTCAGCGGCGCCCGCGTGATCGGAGCCATCGACGGAAAAACCGTCTGCGACGTCATGGACGACTTCCATCCGACCGGAGCGGTGGCTCTGGCCGGCAGCTATGCTCCCGTCGAGTTCGACAATCTCGCCGTAACCGCATTGAAGGGATCCCCGCCCGGATCGGCCGACAAACTGGAGAACCTCGCCCTGGGCAAGAAGATCACCGCGTCAAGCGAGGCCGGCGCCGAGAACATCGCCGCGAAGGCAACCGACGGGCGACACGACACCGGCTGGTGCCCTGCCCCCGGCAAGACCGCCGGCGAATGGCTCGAGGTCGACTTCGGCCAGGAGGTGTCCTTCGACCGGACCGTCGTGGATCAGCACACGATTTCGTTCGGATATGCGGGCGGCATCGGTGGTTACAAGATCCAGTACTGGGACGGCACGGCGTGGAAGGACGCCGTCGTCCGGACGGCCATGGCCATCCGTCAGACCGACGATTTCGCCGCGGTGACGGCCACGAAGGTGCGACTGCTGATCGCCGGCTCCGCCGACAAGACCTGCGTATACGAATTCAAGGCGTATCGCCGGCGGCCTTAGCCCCCGCCGGAGACCGGGGTACCTCTAAATGCCACCTCCGCTCCACCCGCTCGCCCGCCGTGGAGGCAGCCGCACGGCCCGGCTGCCGTCCCCCTCCGGACCCCCTGCCGGGCATCCGTCGCCGGGAGCCTAGCTAACCTTCTGCCCACCAAACGCTTATGAAGAAAATCCACAACCTCGGCCGATCACCCAAAAAAGACGTATCCCATTACACCACAATATGTTACGTTCATAACACCCCCCGGCCGGCGCAAATCCTTGCGAAAATCTCAAGTTACAGGGGGCTTGCTCGCCGAAACTCATTGCAGTACTATGATTTGCGTGCGATGGCCGGCGCCTAGGTGCATGTAGCTCGGAGCCACCCGACCAACGGCTTCGGGAGGCCACTTCTGCCGGTCGTCCGCGTTGGTGCCAGGACGGAACACCGGGCTCAGGGTCAGGAATCTGAATCGCGTGGCCGGGGCCGAGCGAGACTCGCCCGAATCTCCTCTGTCGAGGCGTGACATGCAGACCATCACGAAAAAAGAACTGATCGATCGGATCGCCGAGAAGTCGACCTACAAGCGCGTGGTCGTCAAACGCATCATCCAAAGCTTTCTCGACGAAATCATCGACGAGCTGGGTAACGGCAACCGCCTGGAGTTCCGCGATTTCGGCGTGTTCGAAAGTAAGCAGCGAGCCGCCCGCACCGCACAGAATCCCAAGACCCTGGAGCGCGTCTCCGTTCCGCCCAAACGCACGGTCAAGTTTAAGGTCGGGCGCCTTATGAAGTTGCGCCTCACCAATAGCCACGCCCGGGCCGGCAGCGATCGCTCCTGAGCCAGGCCTGCCCCCCCCGTTCCTGCACCTCCGATCAGCCCAGGTCTGCCGTTTTCGCCCCAAACGCGGTTTCGGGTCCCTTGGCGGTGGCGGCGTCGGCGGTGTTTGCCCCTGCGCTCCAGAATTCGTGAATCCGTGAAAAGAATCGCAGAGTTTCTCTTGACGGCGGGTGATGATACCGATTATAGTTATTGAGACTGAGTCTCAGTCCTTAAGCGGCTCGCCCCGAGCAATCCCATGCGGGTTGTCGGCCGCACAGGGGGGAGCGCCGCGTCGAGGCCTAAGGCGTTCCCGGCTGCGGGAGGCTGACGGCGTCTGGCGGGTCGCTTGGCGGACGACAGGAGGCTCGCCGAGGTCTAAGGAATGGTCCAGGCCAAGTTCATTCATTCGCTGGCGGCGGCTGAAATCGGCCAGGAGTTCGAGATTCAGTCGGTCCGGACCGGGTGTTGTCACCACGATCGGCGTTTGCGCGAACTCGGCCTGCTCGAGGGCAGACGCGTGCGGCTGTTGGCCAACCGCGACCCGCTCATCTGCCAGATCGGTCGTTGCCGGCTCGGTTTGTGCCGTCGATTGGCCGGCGGCGTTCTGGTCGCCTCGCCCACCGGCCCCACCTGTGAAACCGCGGCGGAACGGCTGACGGCGTGACCTGCCCATGAGAGCCACCGCCGATTCTTGCTCCACCGAGAACAATATGGATCTGGGGACCCCTCCCGATGACGCCCCAGGCCGCGGACGGACTCGCCCTCTGCTCATCGCCGTGGCGGGCAATCCCAATTCGGGCAAAACGACGGTCTTCAACGCCCTCACCGGCATGCGCCAGCGCATCGGCAACTATCCCGGGGTCACGGTCGAACGCCGCGAGGCGACGATGGCGGCCGACCCCTCGATTCGCCTGCTCGACCTGCCCGGCCTATACAGCCTGAACGCGCGGAGCCCCGACGAAGCCATCACTCGCGAGGTGCTGCTCGGGCGGACGCCGGGCGTGCCTCGCCCCGACGCGGTCCTGCTGGTCGTCGACGCCGGCAACCTCGAACGGAACCTTTTCGCAGCCACGCAGGTGATCGAGTTGGGGCTGCCCGCGATTCTCGTGTGCAACATGGCTGACCATCTGGCATCCGAGGGCCTGAGCCTGGATGTCGAGGCGCTCGGGGACGAACTCGGCGTTCCGGTCATCACCACGGTGGCGTCCCGGGGTCAGGGAATTCCGGTGCTGATCGAGGCGATTCGCGTGTTGACCCACTCGCCACCCAGCCCGACTGTACGCCGGTGGCGGCTACCCGAGGCCCTCGAGGATATCGTCGCGCGGCTCAGCCAGGCTATCCGCACTACCGGTTACGCGAAGGACAGCTCCGCGGACGGCCTGGCCCTGCTGCTTCTGGATCAGGAAGAGGCAGCCGACGACCCGTCCCTGCCCGAGGAGATCCGTCGCGTGTTGAGGGAATGCCTGGCCTCCCGCGTTCGCGGGGATGGGCAGGCGGGCGACAGCCAGGGATCGGCGAGCCCGGAAGAGATCTCCGTTCTGCTGGCCCGGCGGCGTTATGCCTGGCTTCATGACGTGGTGAGTCGGTGCGTGACCCGAGTCAGGCCGGCCAGACCGTCGACCACCGACCGCGTCGACCGCGTGCTCACCCATCCGATATGGGGCAACGTGTGTTTCGCCCTGGTGATGGCCGGCATGTTTTACAGTGTGTTTGCGCTGGCGGGCCCGCTGATGGACCTGATTCAGACGGTGGTCAGCGCCACCCAGGACTGGCTCACCGCGACGCTGGCGGAAGGCATGCTGCGCGATCTGCTGCGCAACGGCGTGGTCGCGGGCGTGGGGGCGGTGTTGTCGTTCTTTCCGCAGATCGCCATTTTGTTCCTCTTCATCGCCGTGCTGGAGGATACCGGGTACATGGCCCGGGCGGCCCTGCTCATGAATCGGCTGATGAGCCGCGTGGGCCTTCACGGCAAGAGCTTCATTCCGCTGCTGTCGTCGTTCGCCTGCGCCGTGCCCGGCATTCTGGCGACGCGGACGATCGACAATCCGCGCGATCGGCTGGCGACGATCCTGATCGCTCCGTTCATGAGCTGCAGCGCGCGACTGCCCATCTATACGCTGCTCATCGCCGCGTGCCTGCCGATCGGGAGCGGAGCGAAGGCCGGCATGATGTTCGCCATGTACGCGTTGGGGATCGCGAGCGCGGCCACGGTGGCCTGGCTCCTCAAGCGAACAATTCTCAGGGGGGAAGCGCCGGGCTTCATCATCGAGCTGCCCCCCTACCACATCCCTCGATTCAAGACGCTGTCGCTGGTCGTATGGGAGCGGTGCAAGCAGTTCCTCGTCAAGGCCGGCACGGTGATCCTGGCTGCCACCATCGTCCTGTGGGCCCTCACGAGCTATCCACGGGATGCGTCGATCGTCGCCAGGTACGATGCGATGAGGGCGGAGGCGGCGGAGAAAGCCGAAATGGGCAAAAGCCGAAACGCCGAAAGGAGTACCGGCGCCGCGGCAGGTGGATCCTTGGCGGAGACCGACCTTGCGTCGATCGACCAGCAGGAGCAGGCGGAGATACTGCGGCATAGCGTCGCGGGCCGTCTGGGGCGGCTGATCGAGCCGGCCATCCGCCCGCTCGGCTTCAACTGGGAGATCGGCGTGGGCATTGTCGCGAGCTTCGCCGCCCGCGAAGTCTTCGTTGGCACGATGGGCATTATCTACAGCGTGGGCGACGCCGACGAATCCTCCGAGACGCTGCAGGAGCAGATGCGCGCCGCGGTCTGGCCCGACGGCCGACCCGTGTTCACCCCGGTCGTCGCCGTCGCCCTGATGGTCTTCTACGTGCTTTCCTGCCAGTGTATCAGCACGATCGCGGTCGTCCGCCAGGAGACCCGAAGCTGGCGTTGGCCTCTGCTCCAACTCGCCTACATGACCGGCCTGGCCTATGTCGCGGCCCTGG
The DNA here is from genome assembly GCA_026647385.1 of Phycisphaerae bacterium. Classification (GTDB taxonomy): domain Bacteria; phylum Planctomycetota; class Phycisphaerae; order UBA1845; family PWPN01; genus JAPKGY01. The sequence continues at coordinate 9,677 of JAPKGY010000047.1, forward strand.
CGGTGTACCAGGTGGGCACATCCTTAAGGTACTGAGAGGCTGGCCGACGAGCGGTCTCGGGTGGTGCAGCCATCGCTCCGCCGGTGAGATACAGCCCGCGCTGCAAGCACGGACCGGGCCCCATGCACGCCCTCTGGAGCCCTGCCTTCAAACGTCCTGGCTTTTCACTCCGCACGAGCGATTGACACGCTGCGACGCTCCCGGCGGTGGAGCCGAAGAACGCCGATCCCCAGGAACGACATGACCATCGCCCCCGGTATTCCCGCTCCGCAGGCGGGGGCCGGCGTTGACTCCGGGACCGGGGCACCGGCGGGTTCGATCTCGGTCACCGGATTGATCTCGGTGTAGTGGGCCATGACG
>JAPKGY010000470.1 GCA_026647385.1 Phycisphaerae bacterium
GTGGGCGGGCCAGGCGGGGGCGGTGACCAGATTGCCGTCGGTGTGGGCTGCGTCGAGGGCGATGTCGACATATTGGCCGCCCGCGTTGTTCACGTCGGGGCCGACGGCCGGGTACGCGCTGCACGATTTGCCCTTCAGCGCGCCGGTGGCAGCCAGGAGTTGGGCGCCGTGGCAGATGGCGGCGATCGGTTTGCCCGCGGTGACGAAATGCCGCACGATCCGGAGCACTTTCTCGTCGAGGCGGAGGTATTCCGGCGCCCTTCCGCCGGGGATGACCAATGCGTCGTAATCCTCGGCGTTGAGCCCCCCGAAGTTGGCATTGAGCGTGAAATCGTGCCCGCGTTTCTCGGTGTAGGTCTGGTCGCCCTCGAAGTCGTGGACGGCGGTCCGCACTTTCTCGCCCGCCCGTTTGTTCGGGCAGACCGCGTGCACCGTGTGGCCCACCATCAGCAGCGCCTGGAACGGCACCATCACCTCGTAGTCCTCGACGAAGTCGCCGACGATCATCAGGATCTTTTTTCCGGCCATGGTTACACCCTTTTCAGATGAAAGGATCATTCAGACGCAAGCACGCCGATGCCGAGGAGTCTACCCGAACCGCCGGGGCTGGACAATCGTTCCTCTTCGTAGCCGCCGGCATCCGGCTGCATCGAAAGGGCTCGCTGTCCGGCGACGGCGGTGTACAATGCTCCTCCATCTTTTGGTGGCAGGGGGCCATCCCTGCCTGACAGGGGAAGGCCGGGTAGCCGTATGAGCCAATGCGTTTTTCAGGGGGCTGAGATATGGGCGGGCGACGGAACGACAGTCCAGGGTCACCTGGTGGTCGAGAACGGCGTTATCCTGGCCTTGAATGCCGGTCCCTACCGGGGTGACCTGGCGAGGGTGGATTTAGGCGGTCTGAGCCTGTCGCCCGGATTGATCGACCTGATGCTTCTGGGTGGGTTCGGGCGGAGCATTTTGCGCGACGATCCTCTGACGATTGCGGCGGAGTATATCAGGCTTGGGGTGACGGCCTGCCAGTTTTGCGTGGGAACGCTGCCTTGGGAATCGATGCATCAGGTGGCGGAAAAAACCCGGGCCGGCATGGCTCGCGATGCCGGCGAGGCCGCGCGCATCCTGGGCCTCTACCTGGAAGGTCCGTTTCAGCAGCCGGATCTGACGGGCGCCAGCCTGGGCGAATACGCGCTGGTTCCCAGTCCGGAGCACGTCGAGCGGGTCATCGATGGACTCGGCCCGGCCGTCACCTTGGTGAACGTCGCACCGGGGCTCCAGGGCGCGCCTGATGCGGTGCGCCGATTTCGCGAGGCAGGCAAGGTTGTGGCGATGGCTCACTCCAACGCCGACGTCGAGGCCATCCGTCGTTGCGTGGATGCGGGGACGACCGTGCTCGGGCACGCGTGGGACAACAACTCCGGCCGAGTCGGGGATTCCGGGGTGCAGCAGCCAACCCTCGAACACGTCGCCCTGACCGACGACCGCATCCGCAGCATCCATCTGATTTGCGACGGGACGCACGTGCATCCGGTCATGATCGACATCCTCCTGCGCTGCCGGGGCGTGGAGAGCATTTGCCTGGTCACGGACGGAAACCAGCGGAGTGGTTGTCAGGACGGCTCGTTCTTGTCGGACGACGGCCGTCGGTTTACCAAAGCCGACGGCGTCTGCCGAACGGACGGCGGCTGGTTGGCCGGCAGCGCCCTGCTCCTGCCGGACATGTTCCGCAACTTCGTGCGGTTCACCGGGCTGCCGCCGGCGGTGGCCATACGGACCGTGACGCTCAATCCGGCCGCCAGCCTCGGGCTGGACAATCGCCTGGGACGGCTGGCCCCGGGCCGGGTGGCGGACCTGGTTGCATGGGATCGTCAACTGCGGGTCTGTCGGGTGTGGCGCGGCGGGTGCGAGGTGGCGGCTGTTTCCAGTTTCGCGGAGGTGCGATTATGACCGCCGGCCGATTTGATCTGACCGGGAAGACCGCCCTGTTGACGGGGGGGAGCCGCGGCATTGGCCGGGGCATCGCCCTGGGGTTGGCCGAGCACGGCGCGAATGTTGCGATTGTGTATCGGTCGGCCGACGACCAGGCCGCGCAGGTGGTGTCGGCGATCCAAAGGATGGGCAGGCAAGCCTGGTCGTGGCGGGAAGACCTGGCCCGGACGGATCGTTTGGGACCTCTCACCGATCGCGTCTGGCAGGCTTGTGGCCGAATCGACATCCTCGTCAACAACGCCGCGATCTCCTACCTCGAAGCGTACGACGCGATCACGCCCGAGCACTGGCGGCAGACATTGGCCGTCAACCTCGATGCGGTTTTCTTCCTGGCTCAGCACGTTGCCCGCAAGATGGTGGCCGCGAGGATCAAGGGGCGGATCATCAATGTTTCGAGCACGAACGGTCTCGTGGCTGAAGCCGGATTAGCCCATTACAACGCTTCGAAGGGCGGCCTCGAGCTGCTCACCCGGTCGCTGGCGATCGAACTGGGTGAGTACGGTATCACCGTGAACACCATCGCGCCCGGCCTGATCGACACCGAGATTCACAGCGGCTTCGAGCTTGATCCCGCCTTCTTCGAATACGCCCGCGAACACATTCCCCTGGAACACCGGTTCGGCACGGTGGAGGAATGCGTCGGTGCTGCGGTGTTTCTTGCCTCGCCTGCCGGGTCATACGTGACCGGGCAGCACCTCGTCGTGGACGGAGGATTGATCTGCGAGCAGTTCCCTCGTCTTCGCTTCATGAAACAGGGTTCCTGACGGTCGGGCCGGCATGATCGGGGCGGCACGCCGGTTGCCGGCGAGAGCATGGGAAGTCTTCATTGCCCGGACTCCACATGCCTACTATCCTCAGAACCTCGCCGACCGGGCGGAGGGGGGAGGGTTGAAGCAGTTGTTCCTCACGTGGGAGGGGCCGTATGCTCTGAAGCCCTTGACGAGGCGCCGGGGTGTGGTTGCGGTTCGATCGCGGCGTCCTGCGACTGCGAGGCGACTGGAGGTTCGCGATGCGACGATTGTTACCCGTTCTGCTGGTTGCGGGGACGGCCGGGTGCGCCGGGATGCGCGAACGGCCGAACGTCATTTTCATTTTGGCCGACGACCTGGGATACAACGATCTCGGCTCTTACGGTCAAAAGGAGATCAAGACGCCGTGCCTCGACCGACTGGCGGCGGAGGGGACGCGCTACACCCAGTTCTACGCCGGCAGCACGGTGTGTGCGCCGTCGCGCTGCAGCCTGATGACCGGTCTGCACACCGGGCACGCGATCGTCAGAGGAAACGGCAACGTGCCATTGCGCCCGGAGGATCTGACGGTCGCCGAGGTGTTTCAGCGGGCGGGCTACGCGACCGGCATCATCGGCAAGTGGGGTCTGGGCGAACCCGGTACGACGGGCATCCCCAATCGCCAGGGTTTCGACGAATGGTTCGGGTATCTGAACCAGAGACACGCCCACGACTACTACCCGACGAAGTTGTGGCGCAACGAGCAGGAGATCGCGCTCGAAGGCAATCTCAACGGCGGCCGAAAGCAGTACAGCCACGACCTCTTTACGCAGGAGGCGCTGTCATTCGTCGAGCGATACAAGAGCAGGCCGTTCTTTCTGTACCTGGCGTATACGATCCCTCACGCCAACAACGAACGGGGGGCAGCCACCGGTGACGGGATGGAGGTGCCGGACCCTGGCCCCTACGCCGACCGCGACTGGCCCGCGCCGGAGAGGGGCAAGGCGGCCATGATCACCCGAATGGACGCCGACATCGGACGGCTGATGGATCGGCTGAAGCAACTCGGGATCGACCGCCGGACCATGGTGCTGTTCAGCAGCGATAATGGC
>JAPKGY010000471.1 GCA_026647385.1 Phycisphaerae bacterium
AGGAGTAGCCGGTGCGCGACGAATGCAGTGAAAATGAACTCCTCCTCCAGGCACGAGCCGGGGACGGGAGCAGTCTGGACGCACTGACCGAGCGAGTGCGTCCGCGCGTGTTTGCGTACATCAACCGCCTCACCCTGGACGAGGACCTCGCCCAGGACCTGACCCAGGATACGCTGCTGGCCATGGTGAGCTCGCTCGGCAAGCTCGAGCAGATCGAGCGTTTTTGGCCTTGGGTGTTCCGGATTGCCACCAACCGGACCCGGCAGCATTATCGCCAGGCTGCCCGACACCGCATGGTTGCCTTGCCGGACGAGCAGGTGTATTTGCCGGCCGATGCCGAGCGATCCCCGGGAGCGCTCACGAATCTGGCGGACGATGAACTGGCGAGCATTGCCCGGGTGGCTTTATCCGGGCTCTCGGAGCGCCACCGGGCGGTTCTGACGCTTCGTTTCTATGAGGATCTGTCGCACAGCGAAATCGCCGAGGTGCTCGATTGCAGCGAATTGGCCACCCGCGCGGCGCTTTTCCGGGCGAAGAACGCCATGGCGGGCGAGTTGAAGCGCCGAGGCATCAACCGTTCGATGTTCGGGGCGGCTCTCGTCGCCTTCGGGCATGCGACGCTGGCGCCGCGGGCGGGCGAAGCGGCTGTTTCGATCAGCGCATCGGCCCTGGCGGAGTCCGGCATCGCCACGCTGCTGTCCGCCAAGGTGAAAGCCTGTACGACGGCGGCGGTCCTGGCGCTGCTGGTCTGCGGCTTCGTCTGGCTGGCGCCGTCGGAATCGAGATCGGCCGCCCCCGTCCGGTGGGTCCACTTTTCGCGACACTCCGGCCATCCGGTCAGCGATCCCATCGCGGGAACCTACGAGAACCAGAGCCAGGGCATCTACGAGCAGTGGCATTACTTCCCCGAGGGGCTGGACGGCCCGATGTTCTTCCGGATGCAGCGATGGAATCCGCGCGGCACGAACAAGCTGTGCTGGTGGGTCGAAAACGGCGACGCCAATTACTACATCCACAGCGGCGAAGAGAAGATCTACATTCACAACGACCATCTCACGCTCGGCGGCGGAATGGTCAAGACCCTGCCGACGGATTCGCGGGCCATGGCGGAGTTCGTCCGCGGCGTCGAGGGCGACAACTCCTCGGCGATGACGGACCGGCCTGAATTGACTTTCCAGCGCGATCCCAAGACGGGGTTCGTCATTGCTCACGACGACAGCCGCTTCCCCAAGGTCGGCCGGCATCACGCCGTCTATGAGTACGCGGACCAGAATCCGCGATTGTTCGATGCACCGGCCGGCATGGAGGTGGTCGACGAGCGCGACGCGATGCACCAGCGCGGGTGGACGTTCTTTGAAGTCGAGGGCGAACTGGAGGGTCGGAGAATCGAGGGCTTCGGCCGCCTGCCTTTGGTGTATCGGGCCAGCAAGGATCATTCACCCTGGATGCGCCTGACGGCGTCCGGGCGGCCGATTATGATCGACAACGGGCAGGTTGCCTGCCGGTTCGATTCCGCCGGTCAAGTGGCGAGGGCCTGGTCGGGCGGCGCGCTGTTCAAGGGTATGGCTCGCCCGTGGATGGGATTTCATACGGTCGACACCCTTCGGAGGGACGCCGCCGCCGAACGCGTCTGGTTTTCGGCGGAGCCCGTTGAAGTCGAGAAGACGACTCTTGTGACGCTGGTCGATGACCGTGGCCCGGTTCACTACATGCTGAAGTACACGGTCAACATGCCTCGCGACGTTCTGGAGCGGATCGAAATCTGGCGCGGCCCGCAGGGGGTGTTCTCCGAGCGAGTCGGGGAACTGGTATTCCGCTACGACGACCAGATGAGGCGAACGATCGGTGAGTCCGGCAATCCGGGCGTCGCCTTGTCGGAATCCGTGCGACGGGACAATCCCACCGTGCTCTGGCCTCTGCAGCTTCTTCAGCCGGGATCGTCGCGGGAGCCTTCCGTGCAGTAGCGCCCCCGGCCCCGCGACGCCGGCCGGTGGTATGGACGTATATGCGTGCGGGGTTCAAGGCCTTGCGCAGCAGCCGAGGGAGGCATCCCGGCAGTTGAAAGGAGCCGATCTTGACCGCGATCAGCGAAACGCAGACGCCGGCCCAGGAGGTTGAGGCCGTCAAGCAACTTCATGCCGGCTACATGCAACTGACCCAACAGCTCCACGGTGTGATCGTCGGGATGGAGAACGTCATCGAGCAGTTGATGATCGGCATGCTCTGTCGCGGGCATTGCATCCTCGAGGGCGTACCCGGCCTGGCCAAGACGATGCTGGTGTCGAAAGTGGCGGAGTCGCTCGGTTTGAAGTTCCGACGGATTCAGTTCACACCCGATCTGATGCCGGCGGACATCACCGGTACGGACGTGCTCGAGGAAGACCACACCACGGGCAAACGCATATTCCGCTTCATCCCCGGGCCGTTGTTCGGAAACATCATCCTGGCCGACGAGATCAACCGTACGCCGCCCAAGACGCAAAGCGCGCTTCTGGAGGCGATGCAGGAGCGGCAGCTTACCGTGGGCGGCACGACGTACCCGCTCCCGCGGCCGTTCTTCGTGCTGGCCACGCAGAACCCGATCGAGCAGGAGGGGACGTATCCCCTGCCGGAAGCGCAGCTCGACCGGTTCATGCTGAAGATCAAGGTGGACTACCCCAGCGAGGCCAACGAGATCGACATCGTCAAAAGGGTGACGACGGATTACGAGTTCGAGGTTCGCAAGGTGCTGGCGGGCGAGGCCGTCGAGCAGATGCAGGCGATTGTTCGCAAGGTGCCGGTATCCGATCACGTGTACCAGACGGCGGTTCGGCTGGTTCGCCGGACCCGTCCGGGCATGAATCATGAGCCTTCGTTCGTGGACGACATGGTGAGTTGGGGCGCGGGTCCGCGGGCGAGCATCTACCTGATCCTGGCGGCCAAGGCCCGGGCGATTCTGCACGGACGTTTCCACGCGACGACCGAGGATCTGGCAGCCATGGCGCTGCCCGTCCTTCGGCACCGGGTGATCCCGACGTTCAACGCCGAGGCGGCGGGCAAGACGTCCGACGATCTGGTTCAGCAACTGCTGCGCGCGCTGGCGGGGGATAGCCGCAAGGCTTCGCCGGGCATCGCACCCAGACCGCGTACCTCACTGTGAGCCCGGGAGGCTCCCGTGGCCCAGACACCCCTTGAGAATCTGGATCTGCTCGACCCGGCGGCGGTGGCCAAGCTCGGGCGTCTGGAGTTGATCGCCACGCGGATCGTCGAGGGCCTGGTGGCGGGCAGGCACCGCTCGCCGTACCGCGGCTGCAGCGTCGAATTCGCCGAGCACCGCGGGTACAGCCCCGGCGACGAGTTGCGGACGATCGACTGGCGCGTTCTGGCCCGAAGCGACCGGTACTACGTCAAACAGTTCGAGGAGCAAACGAATCTCCAGGTCATGCTTGTGGTGGACGCGAGCGGTTCGATGGGTTTCGGCATGAAAACCGTGCCGAAGCTGCGTTACGCGCAGATGGCGGCGGCGTGTCTGGCTCGAATGATGCTGCACCAGAGCGACGCGGTCGGGCTGGCGCTGCTCGGGTCGGATCTGAAGGCGTACGTGCCCCCGCGGTCGAAAGCCAGTCACCTGCGGGCGATCCTGGACGTGCTGGGTGAAGCCACCGTCGGCGGCGACGGCTCGTTGGCCGGCCATCTGCACGATCTGGCCAAGCGGGTCAAGCGTCGCGGCATGTTCATGGTCTTCTCGGATTGCTTCGAGGACGTGGAGGTGCTGCTGCACGCGCTGCACCACCTGCGGGCTCGCGGCCATGAGACGCTGCTGTTCCACATCATGGCCC
>JAPKGY010000472.1 GCA_026647385.1 Phycisphaerae bacterium
CGATCGCGCACGGTTATTGAGTTCGCCGGGCGCGAATAAGAACAGGCTGGGAACCACTCCCATGGGTCGAGAGGCCGCGGGCAGGAGGCCTGCGGGGAGGTTCACATGAGGCGGAGCTTCATATTGGCCGGACTGGCGATCGCTTGTCTGCCGTGGGCAGCGGGTTGCGGGGCCACGATTCCTTCCTTGTTTCAGGGCAAGCATTTTAAACTTCTGTCGGCCCCGATCGAGACGGCGGCCGCTCCTTCCACCGCGCCTGCGGAAGGGAGGTCGGCACCCGCCCCGAATCGTGCGGAAACCGTGACTGAGTCCGGCTCAGCCGCGGAAGACCCCTCGGTGGCTGCGGTGAGCATGAAGGTGGACGAGTTCGTCGCCCGGTTCCCTTCACCGGACCTGAAGGGCGAACCCGAGGGGGAGACGAAGGCCCCAGCCGGCGGCGACGGGACGGTAGCGGCGAAACCTGGGGGGGCGGCGGCAAAGCCTCCAGCGGTCCAGCACGCGGCAGAGAGCAGTCCGCCACCGGTCGTGCGAGAAGCGAACGCCCCCGAGTCGGCCGTCGACGGACGAGCAGGCCCGGCGGTCGTCGCGGCGCGGGAGCCGGCCGGCCCGACGACCGGATCGAAGACGAACGCGAACAAGTCGGTGAGCGTCGAGGCGGTCGCCAGCCCCGAGCCGCCCAAGCCGGTCGCTCCGGCGCCGACGGCCGACGGCCCTTCTGTCAGCATCGTGGATGTTCGGCCGGCGCGGGATAATCCCGCACCGGACAGTTCCACCGGCGGCACCGCCAACCAACCCGCCGGCAGAGGGGATCAGCCGGCGACCGGCGACGTCGCCCGGATGATCGCCCAGCTCGAAGAGGCGGTCCGCCAGCATCCGCAACAGTTGGACGACCAGTTCAAGCTCCGGCTGCTCTATCTGGCCACCGGCCAAAAGGACCGCGCGGTTTCACCCTTCAAGGACGTTGACCCGGTTCAAGCCGAGATGATGTCCGCCTTGTTCCGGACGATCGCGGGCGCCCAGGATTCGCTGCGCGACCCGTCCAGGGGCGCCGCGGCGGCGCTGGGTGCGGTCGAGGAACTGCAGCGGGTCATGTCCGAACAGTCACCGGTGGTCATCAGCAAGCTGGCCCTGGTGACGGCGGTGAACAGCTTCGGCGACTACAAGGCGGTCAACCCGCCGTTGTTCCCGAAAGGGCGGCCTGTCCATGTGTTCTGCTACTGCGAGATCCGGAACTTTCACTCGGAGCCGACGCAGGACGGGCGATTGCGTACACTGCTGGCGGCTTCGCTGGAGGTGTTCGACGCGACGGGCAAGATCGTGTGGCAGCAGAGCATGCCCCAATGCGAGGACCTCGCCTACACGCCCCGGCGCGACTTCTTTTGGCCTTTGGAAGTCAAGCTGCCCGCCACGCTCCCGGCCGGCGACTACGTGCTCAAGGTCACCATCGAGGACAAACTGGGCGCGACGACCGACCAGCAGCGGTTGACGTTGACGATCGGGAAATGATCCACCTCGACCACATATGACAACCGTTGCGCGCGCGAATAGACTACCGCGGCCATGGCTGGTATGCGCGTAATCATGCTGGGCACCGGCACCTCGCATGGGATCCCCATGATCTCGTGCGACTGCCCGGTCTGTAGGTCGAGCGATCCGCGCGACCGGCGGACGCGGACGAGCGTAGTCGTGCAGGCGGGCGGCCAATCGCTGCTGATCGACACGGCCCCGGAACTGCGGTTGCAGTGTCTGGCGTGTGATATCCGGCGGGTGGACGCGGTGCTGTTCACCCACGATCACGCCGACCACATCGTGGGCCTGGACGATCTGCGGCGGTTTAATGCCTTACAGAAGCAGACGCTGCCGTGTTACGGCGACCGGACGACGCTGGCCACCCTGGAACGGATGTTCGGATACGCGTTCCAGGACAACCCCGACTATCCCAGTGCCAAGCCGCACCTGACCCTGGAGCCGGTGGACGGGCCTTTCGAGGCCGCCGGCGTACCGGTCACGCCGATCCCGCTGCTGCACGGGAGCCTGCCGGTCCTCGGCTTTCGGATCGGGCGGTTTGCGTACTGCACGGACGTCAGCGCGATCCCGGAGGCGTCGATGGCCCTGCTGACGGGCCTGGACGTGCTGATCCTGGACGGCCTGCGCCGCCGACCCCACCCCACGCATTTCAACCTGCCCCAGGCCGTCGAGATGGCTGGTCTGATCGGGGCCCCACAGACGTACTTCACCCACATCGCCCACGAACTGCCCCACGAAGCCACCAACGCCATTCTACCCCCCGGAATGGCCCTGGCCTACGACGGCCAGGCGATCGACGTGGCGGAATAGCCCGTTTTCCGACCCGGACGGCGGGTCGTCGGGCGGCGGGTCTTGTGGCTGGGCGGGATCTCCATAAAATGCCGGGTTTCCCGGTCAATCGATCGTTGCCCGGGCGGGTCACGGTTTGCGGGCCAGGAGCGTCCGTGCGCCGAGTCCGTCTGCCGATCGTCCCGGGGCGCGGGTCCGAGCCGGGCCCGGTTCATGCACCACTACTTCGGGAGAAGTCATGGCCAGCTACAGTACCGCGGACATCCGAAATGTCACCCTCGTCGGGCATCAATCGTGCGGGAAGACGTCCCTGGCGGATGCGATCCTGCACGTGACCGGCGTCACCAACCGCCTGGGGGACGTGAACACCAAGACGAGCCATCTGGATTTTCTGGACGAGGAGAAAGCCCGCGGGTGCTCGATCGACTCCACCCTGCTGCACGTGACGGTGAAGGGCAAGCAGTTGAACGTGGTCGACGCTCCAGGGGCGCCGGATTTCGCGGGGCCGGCCATCGCCTCGCTGGCGGGGGTGGAGACCGCGATCTGCGTGATCTCGGCCACCGCGGGCATCGAGGTGAACACGCGTCGCATGATGGAGCGGGCGAAGCAGTACGGCCTGGGGCGGGCGATCGTCATCAACAAGATCGACGCGAACCTCGACGTGGCTGAACTGATCGAGGGCATCCGCGAGTTGTTCGGGCAGGAGTGCCAGCCTTTCAATCTGCCGGCGGACAAGGGCTCGAGGGTCATCGACTGCTTCACGAACGGCTCGGGCAGCGCCGATTTCGGCGACGTGGGTGAAGCGCACACCGCGCTCATCGAGCGGATCGTCGAGGCGGACGAGGCCCTGATGGAGCAGTACCTCGAAGCGGGCGACATCGCGCCGGACCAGTTGGTCGGCGTGGTCGGCAAGGCCATCGCCGGCGGCTCGGTCGTACCGATCCTGTTCACCGCCGCCCGAGCGGAGGTGGGCGTCCGGGAACTGCTGGATTTCATCGCCGACTACTGCCCGTCGCCGCTGGAGGGCAAGCAGCGGGTGGTGGTGAACGGCGACAAGCAAACGCCGGTCAAACCCGATCCGAAGGGACCGTTCATCGGGCAGGTGTTCAAGGTGTTCGCCGACCCGAAGAGCAACATCAAGTATTCGGTCTGCCGGATCCACAGCGGCAGCATCAAGTCGGACTCGTCGATCCACATCGGCGACGAGCGCAAGGCGGCCAGGCCGGGCCAGCTCTACAAGCTGCAGGGCGCCGAGCACGCGGAGGTCGACGAGGGGATCGCGGGCGACATCGTGGCGCTCGCCAAGCTGGATACGAGCATCGGCGTGCTGTTGCACGGCGGAGACGACGGCAAGATCGAGATGCCCCCCTTCCCGCACCCGATGTTCGCCCTGGCGATTGAACCGAAGAGCCGCAGCGACGCGGAAGTTCCTTGTCCACGACGCGAAGGCGAATGCGCCGCGTATGCCCAAGGGCGCGGTGGGCGACCGTTGGAGCAAAGAG
>JAPKGY010000473.1 GCA_026647385.1 Phycisphaerae bacterium
GGTTTGATGCCTTCTCGTGTTGGTACCGATGATCGTCGTCTTGACGTTGGCCGGCGCGGCGGTCGGCCAGATTGTTCCGGGCGATCCTGACAGCTATCCGTCCGTCAGCATCGTGAATACGCCGCACAACCTGAACAACTATCCGGGCGTTTCGATCCCCGGCAATCAGGTGTGTTTGCCGTGCCATACGCCGCACAACGCCCTGAAGTCCGGGGAGGAGAACGTGCTGTGGAACCACCAGGAAACCACACAGACGTTCACGATGTACATGGCGACGGCGGGGCAGCCCGAAGGGCCGAGCAAGATGTGTCTGAGCTGTCACGACGGGGTGACCGCCATCGACAACTATGGCAGCGTGACCACGGGCTCGATCACGATCACGGGGTCGGCGAACCTGGGGACGGACCTCTCGAACGACCACCCGATCGGGATTGCCTATCCGACGAACGAGCCGACCGAGTACAAGAATCCGAGCACGTTCGCTCCGGGGATCGGGGGCGGGCCGGGCGTCCGGCTGGTCACGATCAACGGTGCGGACCGGGTGGAATGCACTTCCTGCCACAACGTCCACAACAACGGGTTGGGGAACTTCCTGAGGGTTCCGGTGCAGGAAAGCTACATCTGTTTGCAGTGCCATATTAAGTAAGATCGGCCGGGCTCGGCGGGCGTGAAGCCCGCCCGGGCCGGGCAGTCGGGCAGACCGGGAGATGGGGATCCGCCCGCCCCCTGCGCGATGAAGATGACCCCTTGGGGCTGCGGAAGGGCGCCTGCGGGCGAAAACGAACCCTTCAGGTACCCCTTTCGCGGCCTGTGGGGAGGGCTGTTGCGATATTAGCCGACGGGCAGTAGAGTGCATCCGGAAAGCCAGGAATTACATCGGCCAAACGTCGGATTTACGCGGGCTTCGGGATGCGGAATTGCTATGGGCCTCGAGGCGAGTCGAACGTGGCGCGACATTTCCCACTTTTGGTTCACGCGGCGTTAGTCGGTGCGGTTGGAGCGGCCGGTCTGGGATTCGGGTGCAGGGCTCCGTCGGCGACCGAGAATCAACTCTTACTTTTTCCGGCGCCTCCGGAACGACCGAGGGTTCAGTTCCTGACCTGGGCCAGTGGCGCCGAACAGGTTGAGCCCGCCAAGAGTTCACTGGCCGAGTTTGTTCTGGGCGACGAGCCCATCGTCGAGCGGGTCATCAACAAGCCGTACGGGGTGGCTGCACGCGACGGCATCGTCTATGTCTGCGATACCAAGGGCTTATGCGTCTGCCGGCTGGACTACAAGAACCAGACGTACTCGGTTCTGGGTGTAAACGGTCCGGGCAGACTGAGAAAGCCGATCAACATCGCGATCGACCCCCTCGGTTACAAGTTCGTGGTGGACCCGGAACGCAAGCAGTTGGTGGTGTTTGGTCCGGACGATAGCTATGTGACGGCCTTCAACATTCCGGAGCCCTGTCATCCGGTCGATGTCGCCGTCTACGAGGACGAGCTGTACATCCTGGACAACGACGATACCTGCCAGATCGTGGTGCTCGACCGGACCAAAGGCGAAGTCATTCGGACGCTGGGCGGTCCGGGCGGGGAGCCCGGGCAGTTCAAGATCCCCAACAGCCTGTGCGTGAGCCCTGACGGATACCTCTATGTCAGCGATACGCACAACTGGCGAATCCAGAAACTGACGCGCGACGGCAAGCCGGTCTGGACGAAGGGTACGCCCGGCTACCGGCTCGGGGAGTTCGGTCGGCCTCGCGGAATCCGCGTGGGGCCCGACGGCATCGTGTACGTGGTCGACGGGGCGACGGAAATCGTGCAGATGTTCGATCCGGACGGCCGAATCCTGATGCGGTTCGGTGGTCCGGGCAACGTGCCGGGCGCATTGGGCTTGCCGGCGACCCTGGCGGTTGACACGACGTCCATTCCTCATTTCAGCCGCTACATCCACAAGGACTTCAAGCCCGAGTATCTGCTGTTTGTGGCCAGCCAGTACGGCGCCCACCTGATCAGCGTCTATGCGTTCGGCTCGTTCCCGGAAGGATACCAGTTGAGCGAATCGCAGATCGCCAGCCTTCCAAAGGTCTCCGACGGGAAGGGCATCGGGCCGATCGAAGAGGGGGACAACGCGGTTCCCGAGCAGCCGAGGAGGCCCGCCACGCAGGAGCAGGATTGAGCGGATGCCGAAACAGCGACGTTTTCCGGGCAAGCAGGGCGTCTTCGCCGTCGTGGCTTCGCTGCTGGCGGTCGCCGTGCTTGTCCCCGCCTGTTCGGAGCCGACCCGCCATCGCGTTCTGAGTTTCTTCTTCGACGGCGTTCCAAAGCCGGGCGAGGTCCGGACGCGGGGATACGCCGCCCCCGTCGCGACGCGCGACGCGCCTCCCGGCGCCCCGCAGCGCGTCGAGCTGCAGATCGTGGCCGTGCATCCTCCCTATCGGGAGAACCGGTGCACGGAATGCCACAACATGGACAGCGGCCTGCTGCATCGAACGCCGCAAGAGGGGCTCTGCAGCAAATGTCATCCGGATGTTCCCGGGTCCTTGCGGTTCCTGCACGGCCCGGTGGCGGTGGGCGACTGTCTCCCCTGCCACAACCCGCACGCATCCGCCTATCCCAAGCTGTTATTGAGTGAAGGCGCGAAGCTCTGCTTCCGCTGCCACAAACGCGAGGATCTGACGACGGGGCCGTACCATGCGACGATCGATACGCAGGCGTGCACGGAGTGTCACGACGCGCATGGCGGAAACACGCGGTTTTTCCTGAGAGAAGAAGCCTCGGTTGAATAGAAGAGGTGAGCATCTCCGTTCCGCGACACGCCGGCTTGGGGTGGCCGTGCGCGCCGCGATTCGGCGGATCGTTCGCGCCGACGGAGTCGCCGGCCTTGACCGCCTCGGCCGGGGGTCATGGACACGTGCGGTCCGCCGTGGCGGACGAAGCGTGCCTTCACCCGTGGCAGGTGGGGTGCGGGCTGACCGGTCAGCGTACGTGGGTAGCGCCCCACCTTCAGCACCAGGCGGCTCTCGAACCGGGATACAGGGTGTCGCCGAGCCGCCCGGCGTCCATTCGGCACGCCCCGCGAGTCCGCCACCGTGGCACCCGGCGAGTACCCGGCCGTGGTGCCCGGCGATCCTTGGGGTGGCTCTTGCTGTGGCCGTCAACGTCCCGTCGGCGAACGCGCAGGAACAGAAAGCCGACGCCGTCCAGCTCACCGGACGGAGGGGATACCTCGAGTTCGTCACTCGCCAGCGGGAGGACAAGCAGGAGTCGAAGGTGGGAACGGGAGACACCCGGTCCAAGGAGTCCATCTTCCAGGAGAATGCGAACCTTGAAGTGGACGGCTTCGTGTACCACCCGAACCTGATGGAATTCACGCTGGGCGGGTTGTTCGGCTTGCGGCAGGCTTCGTTCGAGGACGAGTTCGACGGCGATCGGTTCAGCAGCAGCGACGACGGGCCCGTATACGAGTTCGATACCAGCGCGAATTTCTTCAAGAAGAAGCCCTATCCGGGCACGATCTACGCGCGACGGTACCAGGCCCTGGAGCCCCGGCCTTTCCTTCCCAGCCTCGAAACCACCACGACCAACTACGGATTGAACTGGCAGTACGTCAGCGACAAGACCCCGACGAACATCCAGTTCAACAGCACCGACGTCGATCTCGAGTCGGTGGACGGCCGGGAGGAAGGGAGTCAGGAGAATACGCTCTTTCGTTTCGAGACCGGTTACAAGTTCAGCGAAAAGAGCGTACTCTCGTTTCTGTATTCCAGGGAGACCGTGGACGAGCAGCCGTTCGACCTCTCCTACGACGCCGACGAGTTCACCGTGGGC
>JAPKGY010000474.1 GCA_026647385.1 Phycisphaerae bacterium
GCTCGTGCTCCTGCTGAACAAGGACCCGGAGGAGATCCGGAAGGCGGAGCGCGAACTGCTGAAGAAGAAAGCCGAGCAGAGATGACGTTGACCGACTCCAAACCGGTCGTGCAGTCGATCGGCCTGACCAAGATCTTCAAGGACTTCTGGCACCGCGACCGGGTCGTGGCGGTGGACCATCTCGATTTCGAGATCCACGCGCACGAGGTGTTCGGCCTGCTCGGGCCCAACGGATCGGGCAAGACGACGACCATCAAGATCATGCTCGGGCTGCTCTACCCGACGCGAGGCCGAATGGTCGTGATGGGCCGGGCGCCGACCGACGTGGCGATCAAATCCCGCATCGGCTACCTGCCGGAAGAATCGTACCTGTACCGGTTCCTGAACGCGCGCGAAACCCTCGACTATTACGGGCGACTCTTCCAGATCCCGCGCCGCGATCGCCAGCGGCGCGTCGAGCAACTGCTCGAAATGGTCGGCCTGACCCGCGAGGCCCGGCGGCGCGTCGGCGAGTACTCCAAGGGCATGGCCCGGCGCATCGGGCTCGCCCAGGCGCTGATTAACGACCCCGATCTGCTGATCCTGGACGAGCCGACCACCGGCCTCGATCCGATCGGCACCCGCGAGATCAAGGACCTCATCCTTTTTCTCAATCGCGACAAGCAAAAGACCATCCTGCTGTGCAGCCACCTGTTGGCCGACGTCGAGGACGTCTGCCAGCGCGTGGCGGTACTGTACGGCGGGCGCCGCCAGACGATGGGCAACATCCACGAGCTGCTGAGCCAGGAGAACCTCACCCAGATCACGACCGAGCGTCTGAGCCCCGAGGCGATCGAGCGCATTCGCCGGATCGTCGAGCAGGAGGAACGCAAGCAGGTCGTGAGTATCAGCGCCCCGGCCGCCAGGCTGGAGACGTTTTTCCTGAAAGTGGTCCGCGAAGCCCAGGCCGCCCGCCCCGAAACGTCCGGCGCGCTCGCCGGCGGAAAGATCGCGGAGTTTCTGGCGACGGCGGCCGCCCCGGACAGCCGGGCAATCGTGGACACGCTGATCGCCGCCGCTGACAAGGCTGCCCCACCCCCGATCGAAAAGAGCGTGGTCCAACAACCGCAACCCGAACCGCCCGCCCGCGAGGTCATCGAGAGTCTCCTGGCCTCCCATTCCCGGACCCCCTCGGAGCGGGTCGAGCCCATGCCCGCCGATCGGCCGGCCGAGCAGGTCGAGCGCTCGGTCATCGAGAATCTGCTGAACAAGCCCGGTGCGCCCAAGAACTCAGGGGAGGGATGATCGGCCATGTCGCGATTGTGGGCCGTCGCCCGACATATGATCGCCGAGGGAATTCGCACGCGGGTCGCCGTGGTTTTCATGGTGGTCATCGTCGCCATCCTCGCGGTGCTGCCGTTCACCGTCACCGGCTACGGCGTGACCCTCAAGAGCCGGATCCAGAGCTACCTCTCCTTCTCGCTCGCGTCGGTGACCTTCCTGCTGAGCCTGCTGACGGTTTTTCTCGCGTGCAGCACCCTGGCCGGCGAAATCCGCCTCCGCCAGGTGTTCATGATCGCGTCCAAACCGATCCCCCGCTGGCAGTTCTTCGCGGGCAAGTGGCTGGGGATCGCCCTGATGAACGCGGCCATCCTGACCCTGACCGGCGCGCTGCTGCTGGGAGGCACGTGGTACCTGCAGTCGAGACCGACCTTCCCCGACGACCGCGAGGCGGTCCGGGCCGAGGTCCTCACCGTCCGGTACGGGGCGAAGATCAGCGAGCCGGACTTCAACGCCCTCGTCGACGAGCGCATCCGTAGACTGCGCGAGGAAAACCGGCTCCAGGACATCAGCGAGGGCGGCCGACGCACCATTCGCGACGACATTTACGAGGAACTCAGGACCAACTTCAGGACCATCAGGCCCGGCGAGGTCAAGGAGTACACGTTCAAAGGCCTGCTGGTCGATCGCGAGGCGGAGAACACCTGGCTGCACCTGCGCTTCAAGCCGAAATCGTCGGCCGGCATCGAAGACGTGATGTTTTATGCCCGCTGGCAATGCGGCGATCCGAGGGACGTCAACACCCTGACTCGCCCCGGCGAGAGCGCGTTCATCGTCAACCGTTTTCATGAGGTGCCGGTGCCCGCCTCCGCGGTCAACGCGAACGGCGAGTTGATCGTGCGGATCCAGAACCTGACCCTTCGCGACACGATCGTGTTCGAGGGGACCGACACCTTCGAGCTCCTCTACGGCATCGGCACGTTCCACTGGAACGTCTTCCGGGCGCTGGCGATCATCCTGTGCCGGCTTGCGTTCATTGCCGCGCTGGGGCTGGCGGCCTCGACGTTCCTGTCGTTTCCCGTGGCGGCCATGGTCACCTTCCTGGTTCTCATGGTGGCAACGGCTTCCGGCTTCCTGAGCGAAGCCATCAGCCAATCCGCGCCGGTCGGGACGAACCCCGACCCGATGTGGATCGTGGGACCCGTGCTTCGGCCGATTGCCTCGTTGTTCGTGGCCGTCGTCCCGGATTTCTCGAAATTCGACCCGGCGGGAACGGTGGTCGCCGGCCGGGTCGTGCCGCTGATCTGGGTGATCCAGTCCGTGGTGAAACTCGTAATGATTCAAGGGCTGATCCTGGGCGTGTTCGGTGCAGCCGTCTTCACCCGGCGCGAACTGGCCCAGGTGACCGTGTGAGTGCGAACTTTGGCGGGTGAGACCGAACGATTCCTGGAAGCCAAGATCGTCGCGCGGCGGCGCTCCACGTGGATCCAGCTCGCAGCCCTGGCGGGCGCCGCGACCTGCATCGCCGCCGCCGCTTCCATGCAGAACTCCATCAACCAGCAGCGCAAGGATCTCAAGCTGGTCCTCAGCTCGAACATCTACAAGGAACTCCCGCCGAAGTATGCCTGGATCACCGCCGCCGGCGGAACCTTCCGCGGCATCGCGACCGACATCCTCTGGGCCCGGGCCGAAGACCTGAAAAACGAAGGCAAATACTACGAATCCCACCAGCTCGCCAAGTGGATCTGCACGCTTCAGCCGCGATTTCCGCAGGTGTGGGTCTTCCAGGCCTGGAACATGTCCTACAACATCTCCGTCGCGACGCACACGCCCCGCGAACGGTGGCAGTGGGTCTACAACGGGATCCGACTGCTGCGGGACGAGGGAATCCCGAACAACGAACGTTCGATCCAACTATACCACGAGCTGTCGTGGATCTGGTCGCACAAGGTGGGCAAGTGGGCGGACGATTTCCATTGGATCTACAAGCGCGAGTGGGCGGCCACCATGGAAATCCTCCTGGGCCAGCCGCCGGCGGGCCTGACCAACGCCGAAACCATCGACTGGTTCCGCCCGATCGCCGAGGCCCCGACGTCCCTGAAGGACCTGGTCGCCGCCCGCCCGGAAGTCAGGAGAATCGTCGACGACCTGGCGGCCCTCGGAGTCGACGTCGGTGCCGGCACCAGCCCCGAACGCGTCGTCCATCCGCTCGAGGAGAAGCTCTTCAAGCCCTACACCGCCTGGCGGACCGACCAACAGCTCGCGGGCATCCGGACGCGCGAGAGCGAACGGGAAGCCCAAGAGGACAATCCCTACGCAAAGCTCTGGGCCCTCTTCGCGGGGGCTCCCCCGCAGGACCTCGACGCCCTGCTGGCGTGTCTGCGGGCCAAGGTGCTCCGCGAACAGTACAAGATGGACCCGCAATACATGCTCGATCTCACCGGCGAACTCGGCGCCGACGAGCCGATCCCCATCGACTGGCGGACCCCCTGGTCGCAGGCGATCTACTGGGCCAAATACGGCGTCGAACGATCGGCCGGCATGAAGAACGCCA
>JAPKGY010000475.1 GCA_026647385.1 Phycisphaerae bacterium
CCAGGAACAGCGCGACCGTCCGATCGATCAGCCCGGCGGGGATGGGTCGGCGCCGCGTTCGATCCATCCGGGCGTCGAGGTCCGCCTCCTGCCATTGGTTCAGGGCGGAGGACCCGCAGGCCAGAAGGAACAGGCCGACCGACACACCCGCGATCGGCCATTCAAACGCTCGCGAAAACAACAGATACCCCATGGCCGTCGTCAGCGTGGCGGCCACCGTGATGCGCACCTTGGTCAATTCGAGCAGGACCTTCAGCAGGCTCGGACGATCTGACGGCGTCGTGCTCATGGGGCGGCTGCACTTGTTGGAGCTTGTTTCTTCTCGACCAGCAGGCGCATGGCCTCGTCGATCGGGAGCGCCGGCTTGGGTGGCTGGATTTTATCGAGACCGTACTCCTGAACCAAGGCATCGTAGTCCTGGCGGGTGTCCGCCGGGGCAGCGGTCTTGAGGAAATGCCGCACGTAGTGGGCGGAGGCCACCTTCTCCCAGGGCGACAGGTTCGGGAACGATCGCATCTGCGTACCGGGGACGCCTTCGGCCAGAATGCGATAGATATCGGTGACCTTGGGGCTGCGTTTCCAGCCGGCGGAGGTCGTGAAGTCCCGGGCCTGGCCGGGCAGGCCCGAGCCGTCGCCGTTCACCCCGTGGCAGGAGGCGCAGAAGGTCAGGTAGAGCGATTTGGCGTTGATGTTGATTCCCGCCGGCCCGAAGGTCTCATGGCCCGGGTTGGTGACCGCCTCGAAGACCAGCGGCTGATAGCGTTTGCCCTGTTCCGTGGCAAGCCAGCGCCTGAACTCCTCCTGGGGCACCACGCGCATCTGGGCGAGCATCTTTGAATGGTCCTTGCCGCAGAACTCGGAGCAAAAGACGTCATAGGTCCCGGTTCGCTCGGCCTTGAACCAGAGGTAGGTCGTGCGGCCGGGGACGACGTCCTCCTTCACCCGGAAATCAGGGATGTAGAAACTGTGGGTCACGTCGGTCGGGGGGGCGGTCAGCTCGACCTTCACCGTCTGATCGATCGGCACGACCATCTCGGTCGAGTCGATGCCCACGCCCGGATAGTGGAAGGACCAGGACCACTGTCGACCGGTGACTTGCACCACCATGGCGTCGGCGGGCACCCGGCGCATGAGGCCGAAGCCCTCGTACCCGACGAAAAACATCCAGGTGACGAGCAGGGTGGGAAGAACCGTCCAGGTGATCTCGAGCCAGAGATGCCCTTCCGCCTGCGAGGTGGTGCGGGCCCGGCTGCGGCGGTAGCGGACGACGAAAACCACCATGGCCACGGTGATGCCGACCAGCAGCAGCACGCACGTTCCTCCAATCAGGAGGAAGGCACGGTCCACTTCACGCGGAATGAGAGCGATAGCCGGCATCACGGATCACCTGTACAGGTAGTCGGAAAACGTCAATGTGATGAAGATCCCGTAGGTCACGATCACCACGGCAATCATATAGACATAGAGCGGCTTTTCGAACCGCACGTGCATGAAGTAAAGCATGACGAGCATGATCTTGAGGGACGCGATCATCAGGGCGGTGAGGATCTTCACCTGCTGCATGTCGGCGTAGGAGACCGCGACGGTCAGTACGGTGAGCACGATGAGCGCGACCCACACCTTGAAATACAGGCTGTAGGGTACCAGGGGATGCGATTTCGCGTGCGGCGTCTGCATGGCGTTCACCTCAACCGATCAGATAATACAGCGGAAACAGGAGGATCCATATCAAGTCAACCAGGTGCCAATACAGGCCGGTGTTCTCGATGAACGAGATCCGGCCGGCGTGTACGCGTCCGCGGGCGACGAGGACCATCGCCGCCAGGATGGCGGCGCCGCCGATGATCACGTGCAGCGCGTGCAGGCCGGTCATCGTGTAATACAGGCCGAAGAACACCTGCTCGCCGGGGTGCCGGGTCAGCATCGTCGCGGATGTCGGATAAACGCCGTGCTCAAACTTATGGTGCCACTCGAAGGCTTTGATGCAAAGAAAGGCGGCGGCAAACAGCAACGTGACCGCCATCAGCAGGAGCGACATTCGCTTGCTGGAGCGTTCCAGGGCCGCGATCGACAAGGCCATGGTCAGACTGCTGGTCAGCAGGATGACGGTGTTGGTCGCGCCGATCACCCGATCCAACTGGCGAGAGCCCTCGGAGAAGTTGAAATGGTACACGCTGAGGTATACCGCGAAGGCGATAAACAGCGTGCCGAACAGCAGGACCTCGGTGAACAGAAAGAGCCACATGCCGATCTTGGCGGCGACCGGATCGTAATGCTCGGCATGGGCGGCGCCGCCGTGCGGCGCGGCGTGATCGGCCGTTGGAACGTACTCGCTCATGCGTCCTGGACCTCCGTGGGATACTCGTAAGGCCCCCGGCTCAGGTCCGGCGGCTTGGCGAAGTTCAACGTGGGCGGCGGCGTCGGGGTCTGCCACTCCAGGGTCGCCCCGCCCCAGGGATTACTCGGAGCCCGCCGCCCGTTGAACAGCGCGGCGATCAGGTTGCCCAGCATCAGCAGGATGCCCGCCACCATGATCCACGATCCGATCGTCGACAGCCGGTGGTAGATCGTGAACTCGGGGAGGTAGTCCGCGTATCGCCGCGGCATGCCGTGCATGCCCGCCAGAAAAAGCGGGAAGTACGTCAGGTTGAAACCGATGAAGAACAGGACGGCCGAGGCATGGGCCCGGCCGAAGTGGTACATCCGGCCGAACATCTTGGGCCACCAGT
Organism: Phycisphaerae bacterium; assembly: GCA_026647385.1. GTDB lineage: Bacteria > Planctomycetota > Phycisphaerae > UBA1845 > PWPN01 > JAPKGY01. Next base: position 2,730 of record JAPKGY010000475.1, read on the forward strand.
AGTGCATCCCCGCGAAAAACACCACGATCGCTCCGCCGAACATCGTGTAGTGGAAATGCGCCGGAACAAACGACGTGCCGTGTACGTGGATGTTCAGCGACAGCGAGCCGAGGATCAGCCCGGTCAGCCCGCCGATGCTGAACAGGAAGATGAACATCAGCGTCCAGACCATCGGCGGCCCCAGGTAAACCGATCCGCGGTACATCGTCGCCAGCCAGTTAAACACCTTCACCGCACTCGGAACCGCCACGAAGAAGGTCAGGAACGAGAAGACGATCCGGGCAAAGTCCGCCATGCCCGAGGTGAACATATGGTGGCCCCACACGAGCGAACCGATCGAGGCGATCGCCACCGACGAGAAGGCGATGAACTTGTAGCCGAAAATCGTCTTGCGCGAGAACGTCGGAATGATCTCCGACACCACGCCCATGGCCGGCAGGATCATGATGTAGACCGCCGGATGCGAATACGTCCAGAACAGGTGTTCGTAGAGAATCGGGTCCCCGCCGCGGGCCGGATCGAACAGGGGGATGCCCAGGTAGCGCTCGAGCAAGACGCTCACCAGCGTGATGCCGATGACCGGCGTGGCGATCACCTGGATCCACGACGTCGCGTACACCGCCCAGACGAACAGCGGCATGCGAAACCAGGTCATCTCCGGGCGGCGCAGACGATGGACCGTGGTGATGAAGTTCAGGCCGGTGAGAATCGACGACCACCCGAGGATGAAGGCCGCGCTCATCGGATAGAGCACGTTGAACCCGGTCTTGACGCTGTAGGGCACGTAAAAGGTCCAGCCCGTATCCACGCCGCCGGCGGCGATCGATACCAAGGCCAGAAATCCCCCGGTGATATAGCAGTACCAGGACAAGAGGTTCAGTCGCGGGAAGGCGACGTCCTCGGCCCCGACCATGATCGGCAGGAAGAAGTTGCCGAACACCGCCGGCACGCTCGGAATGATCACCAGAAAGCAGCGGTGCGTGTGTGTCGTTCATGATTCTTGTGCACGGGGCAGGGGGTTATTCGATCTTCAGGCGGGGGTCGAGGATGTCGCGCAGGCCCTCGCCGAAGAGGTTGATGGCC
>JAPKGY010000476.1 GCA_026647385.1 Phycisphaerae bacterium
CCTCTGCTCCGGCAAAAGAAGCCCATCCAAAAAAGCTAAACCGCCTGGAAGACGCGTCGGAACGCCTTCGAGTGGATCGACTTCAGCCCCGACGGCCGGCGCATCGCGTCATGCACCGCCGATATGCTGCTGAAACTCTGGGACGTAGCCAGTGCAAGCGAGGTCTTCAGCATCCGGGCCCACAACGCGCCGATTATGTGCGTCCGGTTCAACCCGACGGGTTCCGTCATCGCTACCTGCGGCCTGGACGCCCTGGTCAGATTATGGGAGACACACATCCCGCCGGAATCACAAGATGCACCATCCCCCCCGTTTAGCCGCGATCCGTAGGGGGGCGATTCCCACACCAAAGCCGAGCGGCCACCCCCAGGCGAGCGATTCTCTCCCCACCGCTCTCAACCACCCCATCCCCAACTCAAGCACATGGCCATGCCGGAACCGTCTCGCCCGGCGGAGGCGCCTTGCGATTCCAGATTCTCGCCATCGCCGAGGCCGTAAAGATGCAGACGAACACGAAGATCGCACAGGGAACAGCCGCCCTCGCCCCGAAATGTTGAACCGCCAGCGCGGTTCCCAGTCCGGCGTTTTGCATGCCGATCTCGATGGCCAGTGTCCGCCGCTTGGGAACGTCGAGGCGAAACAGGAGGCCCACCCCGTAGCCGCCGAGCATGCCGCCGATATTCAGGCAGCAACAGACCACCACCACCACGCCGGTCAGCTCCTTGGCCAGATACTGCTGGTTCGACGCGATCACGCCGGCGCAGATGAACACAATGAACGTCACCGAGATGGCGGGGAACACCTTCTCGATACGCAGCATGAAGGCGTGGAAGTAGTACCGCACGCCCAAGCCGACGAAAAGCGGCACGATCACCTGGATCACGATCGACCGGAACATCGCCCAGAAGTCGACCTCCATATACGCGCCGGCCAGGACCTTGGTCAGGCCGGGCGTCATCACCGGACAGAGCAGCGTGCTGGCGACGGTGAGCGAGACGGCGTAGGCGGTGTCGGCCTTGGCGAGGTAGCTCATGACGTTGCTGGCCATCGCCCCTGGCGCGGCTCCGGTCAGGATCAGCCCGAGGGCCAGGTCGGGCGGGAGCCGGAAGGCCCTGGCCAACAGGAACCCACCGAAGGGCATGATCGTGAACTGAGCGGCCGTCCCCAGCACGACAAGCCAGGGGCGCCGGAGAATGTTCGAGAAGTCCGACGGCTGAAGGAGTGCCCCGATCCCGAACATCGTCAAGGCAAAAAACCACGGAGTGATCGGAGTCACCCTGACGAAAGGCTGCGGACACCCGTACGCCAGGATGCCAAACAGCACAACCCAGAGCACGAACAACCGGGAGTAGAGAGTCAGGATGCGGTTCATGATGCAGGTTGCGGATAGGCTGCGAATCGCTCACGTTCGAACGCGGCGGCAGGGAACCGCGAGTCCCTCTCGACACACCGTCTCCCTTCGTGCCGTTTGGCGGTACCACATGCGGCACCAACCGCTCGGATGCCGACGCCCGTGCGCGTCACTGCATGCGGGAGTCTACCGTCCCCCCGATGGTTCGGCAACGGGAGTGTCCCGGTCGAGAACGATGACGGAGCCCTCGCGACCGTTCCCTCGCGGGCCACATAGGCTAACAGTTCAGCCCTTGCCCCTCCCCGCCGAAACGGTCACGAGTCCGATCGAAAACCCACTCCCTCAGTCCCCGACGACTCGGAACACCTTGTCGTGCTCCCGGGCGTGGTCGATCACGTGGATACCGACCTTGTCACCGGGTTTGGCTTCGGCGACCTGATGATGCTCGATCTGCATCGAGTCAACCGCCTGGGTGAAATCCGAGGTGTGGCCGACGACGTGGATGGTGTCGCCGACGTGCAGTTCGCCACCGGTGACGTCGATGGCTGCTACTCCGGCCTTGCTGAAGTAGTGGCTGACCTTTCCGATGAGCTGTTCGGACATGGCGGACCTCCTTCGAGTCGGGCGGACCATGGGACACCTCATTCTAGCCCGCCCCCGGTTGACCGGGCCACTCCCGACGCGGAGTCGCAGGCCCGCTTGTCGGCATGTGCCGGATATGCATAATTCGACGGCTGGCGGGGACCAAACAGGAGGATTGACCATGTCCATACGGTACATCGCTTCAGCGGCACTGGTCGGCTGCGCTCTGGTTTCTTCGGTCGCGGCTGCTGAGGCTGCGGCGACCGTGGTCGTCGCAACGAAGGACTCATCCGAACGGTCCCGGTCGAGCGCCCAATTCGTGGGCGACGGCCTCGGCGACCAGGAAGAGATCAACCAGGCCATTCGCTCGCTCCCCCAAGCGGGCGGAACCGTTCTGCTCACGGAGGGAACGTACGACATCCGAAAAGTCGAGGATCATTTGGGAGGCGTCATCATCGATCGCAGCGACGTGGTTCTGGCCGGCCGTGGACCGGCCACGCGGCTGGTCCAGGCACCGGGCCAGGAAACGAACGTCATCCGCATCATCGGTTCAGGGGTCGGCCGCATCGTGATTCGCGACCTGTATGTCGACGCCAACCGCGACAACAACCCGATCGGGGAAGGCGATCCCAAGGTCTCGCACGCGCGATTCGAGTTCTGCGGGATCAAGGCGTACTGCCAAAAACCGGGCCAATCGGGGGCCGAGCCCTGCCACGACATCACCATCCGCGACGCCACCGTCCTCAACGCACGCCGACTCGGCATCATGCTCGAAGGACGCAACATGAAGGTGATCGACAACACCATCGGCAACGCGATGTCCGATGCGGTCGAGATCCTGACCGGCCCCGGCGAAATCCGGGGGAACTATTTCGAGATCACGGGCCGAACCCACGTCGCCGTCGGGTCGGACCGGGCGAACTCGATGATCATGGCCGACAACAGGGTGCACGTCCGCAAGAGCGGCGACATCGACATCGGCTTCCGCTCGTGGGCCGATTCGCAGCGACACGTGATCGCAGGCAACATCCTGACCGTCGACCCCGGCGGAAAATGCAAGCTGGCCATGGATATACGCGGGTTCGGGGCGGTGATCAGCGGAAACAACATCCATTCCGACCCATCCAACGAGCCGCTTTGCCTCCTGATTTCCGGGGGCAATACGCTGCTGAGCGGCAACTGCTTCGAGAACGTGATCGTCGAGGTCAACGACAAGACCGGCACGGACAAACCGATCGTGATCAACAACAACCTCATGGAGAACTCGAAGGTGGAGTACAAGGCCGGTCGACTCGTCACCGCCACCGCGCCGTCGTAGACCATTGAAACGCGGGCAAGACCGGAGAGGCCGACGGCCGGACTGCTCGCGTTTGTGACCGTTGCGGCGGTCCGGCGATGAACCGAATGCGCGGGGGGGCGTGGACCCGGGGCTGCTCCTCCGCAAAACAGCCTTCCCCTACGGACAGGCGACGCTCGCACCCAACCTGCCGCGAACAACGATATAGTCGGACGCGCTGTTGAGACCGTCGCCGTCCAGGTCCGCCCGACAGGTACTCTCGTCGACGGGCTTTCCGATCCTGCCGCGAACGCAGATGTAGTCGGACGTGTTGACCACCCGGTCGCCGCTGGCATCCCCCGCCAGAACGCCGACCTGAACGTGATTAAGCCCCTCCATCGGCGCGGCGTCGGAGCCGACCAATCCCTGGATGGCGACGGCTGCGCAATTCGGGCTCATGCAGGCGGTTTCGATCCGCAGGATGCGTCCATCGAGCGTCAGGCCGGGCACTGCCGCCGCGCCACCGCACGTGACCGCGACCTCATCATCAAGCTGCCCGTCCGCGGGAAACACGTCCCGCGTGAACGTGATCTCCAGCGTC
>JAPKGY010000477.1 GCA_026647385.1 Phycisphaerae bacterium
GGCGGGTCGGCTCCAGTTCGCGGTCGAGGAGATCGGCCGGATCGTGGCGGGGGCCGAGCGCTGCGCCCAAATCGCCGGCCGATGCAGCGTCTTCGCCAAAAGCGACATGATTCACGCCCAGCAAAAGGGCTTCCAGCCGGCGGAGGTCCTCCGCGGGCTGTGCAAGGCGGTGGCGATCAACTACAAGTCAGCCGTCGTCAAAGGCCGCACGCCGGAGCCGCCGGTGATCCTGGTCGGCGGGGTTTCGGCCAACTCGGCGGTGGTGAACGAGCTGCGTGAAGTCTTCGGCCTCGACGCCGATCAACTCCGCGTCCCGGAGGCGGCGGAATCGTTCACCGCGGTCGGGGCCGCCATCCTGGCGAGCCAAGCCGGTCCGCGGAAGCCCTTCGCCGAGCAACTGGAGCGCCTTCGGAGCGACCGGGCGGAGGGCGGCTACCAGTTCACGACCTCGCCGCCGCTGACTCTCGATCGGGTCAAGTTGCTCCGCGACCAGGTGAAGCCGTATGCCTACCCGGCGGACGGCCGGCGGGTAAACGGATATCTGGGCCTGGACATCGGCTCGGTCGGCACGAAACTGGTCGTCATCGACGACGCCGGCGACGTGATCCACTCGATCTTCACGCGGACGGAAGGCCGGCCTATCGAGGTCGTGACCCGCCACCTGCGGGAGATGGAGGCGGCCGTCGCGTCGCGCGTGGACATTCGCGCGGTTGGCACCACGGGCAGCGGGCGCGAACTGATCGGCGAGCTGGTCGGGGCCGACGGCATCACCGATGAGATCACCTGCCACAAGACCGGCGCGACCTTCGTCGGCGATCGCCTGCTCGGCAAGCGGCCGGACACGATCTTCGAAATCGGCGGGCAGGACTCGAAATACATCAGCCTGCAATCCGAAGGCGGCGACGGCGGCGAGACGATCGTCGTCGATTTCACGATGAACGAGGCCTGCGCGGCGGGCACCGGGAGCTTCCTGGAGGAGCGGGCCGAGGAATTGAACGTCGCGATCAAGGGCGAGTTCTCGCAAGAGGCGTTCAAGTCCCGCGCCCCGATCAAGCTCGGCGAGCGCTGCACGGTCTTCATGGAGCGCGACGTCAACACCTGCATGCAGCGGGGGGCGCGGCGGGAGGACGTGATCGCGGGCCTGGCCTACTCGGTCGTCTACAACTACATCAATCGCGTGGTCCGCGGCCGACCGGTGGGCGACTGCGTGTTCTTCCAGGGCGGGACCGCCTACAACGACGCGGTCGCGGCGGCGTTCAGCGCGGTGACCGGCAGGGAAATCATCGTCCCACCGCACAACGCGGTGCTGGGCGCGATCGGGGCGGCCCTGCTCGCCCGGGAGCGCGTCCAGGCGTCGGGGCAGCCGACGCGGTTCCGCGGCTACCACATCGAAGCGGTCGACTACACGCTGCGCGAGTTCACCTGCAAGGGCTGCGGCAACCTCTGCGCGGTGCAGGAGTTCAACGTCGAGGGCGAGAAAACCTTTTGGGGCGACAAGTGCTCCGACCGCTACCGCAAGCGGACGAAGGTCGATCGCCCGCCGATCATCGAGGACCTCGTCGCGTTGCGCAAGGAACTGCTCAACCTCGACGACGTGGGCGATCCCGAGGGCGCGACCACGACGATCGGCGTGCCGATGACGATGTATACCCACGATCTGCTGCCGTTGTGGCGGCGGTTCTTCCGCGACTGCGGCTTCAAGGTGGTCCTCTCGGAGGAGACGAACCGGCGGATCATCAAGCTGGGCTACGACAGCGTGGTGGCGGAGCCGTGCTTCCCGATCATCGTCGCCCATGGACACGTGGCTGACCTCTTCCAGCGCGGCGTCGATTACCTCTGGCTGCCGAACATTCTGTCGGCTGAAAGCCCGGTGACCGACAACGAATCGCACGTATGCCCATGGGGCCAGACGCTGCCGTTCGTCGTCCGCCAGGCACCGGCGTTCCGCGATCGATACGACCGCGTTCTGTGCCCGCTGATCCGGTTGCGCCAGGGCCCCGAGGCATTGCGGCGCGTCCTCGTGAACGAGGCCGTCCGGATCGGAGCGGACCCGGCCGTCGCCCACCGCGCGTTCGATTCCGCATGGGCCGCCCGGCAACGATTCCTCCAGGCGTACCAGGACGCCGGTCGCCAGGCGCTCGCCAAACTGATCGAGACCGGCGAGGACGGCATCGTGCTGATGGGACGGCCTTACAACGTCCACGACGCCGGCGTGACGCTTTCGATCGCCCGCAAGCTGCGCGAACTTTACGGGGTGAACGTGATCCCGGTCGACGCCGTGCCGACCGCCGGCATCGACATCCGGGACATCAACGAGAACATGTTCTGGGAGTATGGCCGGCGGATTCTGGCGACGGCCCGACTGGCGGCGGGCCATCCTAACCTGCACCTGATCTACATCACCAACTTCAAGTGCGGTCCCGACTCCTTCATCAAGAGCTTCATTCGTACCGCCTCCGGCAAGCCGTTCCTGACGCTCCAGTTCGACGGACACTCCAACGACGCCGGCATGATGACGCGATGCGAGGCTTATCTCGACAGCAAAGGGATCCTGCGATGGTGGCGAAAACAAGACCGCAAGACGGCCCGAGCCTCCAAGGCCGAAGGCTCTATATCCCCCAAATGGCCTACGCCGGCGCCCGGCTCATGGCCGCCGGCTTCCGCTCCATCGGAGTCGAGGCGTGCCCCGCACCCGATTCCGACGCGGAAACACTAGAGCTCGGCGGGCTCCACGTCAGCGGCGAGGAGTGCCTGCCGCACAAGATCACCGTCGGCGACTTCATCAAGGTCTGCCGGACGCCCGGCTTCGACCCCGCCCGCACCGCCTTCTTCATGCCCAGCGCGGAAGGCCCCTGCCGATTCGGACAGTACGCGCCTTATCTCCGCCAACTGATGGATCAGCTCGGATACCCCGAGGTGATGGTCTTCTCGCCGAACAGCAAGGATGGGTACCGGGCGGCCGGCATCGACACCCGCACGCTGATCACGGTGATGTGGCTCGGAGTCGTCAGCGGCGATCTGGCCATGCGGTTTTTGCTCAAGACGCGGCCTTACGAAACCCACGCGGGCGACAGCGATGAGGCGTTCCGCATGGCGGTCGCCGATTTCGAGGCGATCCTCGAAAAGCCGAATCTGAAGGTCGGGCGGCGCATCGACGAACTGGCCAAAGCCATCCGTCTGATGCGCGACCGGTTCCGCTCGATCCCCGCCAGGTACGAGAAAGGTCGGCCGCTCATCGGCCTGGTCGGCGAAATCTTCTGCCGGCAGAACCATTTCAGCAACGACGAGACCGCCCGCCGCATCGAGCGGCTCGGCGGCGAATGCTGGCTCTCGGACATCGCCGAGTGGGTCTGGTACGTCAACTGGTACGTCGACAACCGCATCACCCGCGAACGCGGCCGACTCAATCTCGATATGCTCAAGCACAGACTCAAGGCCTACTTCCAGCACAAGTACGAACGCATCCTGATGGAGCCGGTCGAGCGCGATCTGGTCGGCTACGAGGAACCGCACGACATCCGCGAGGTGCTCGACGCCGCCAAACCCTACCTGCCGGCCCAGGGATGCATCGGCGAGATGGTGCTCAGCACCGGCAAAGCCATCTACCTGCACGGTAAAGGCGCCGACGGCATCATCGACATCAGCCCGTTCACCTGCATGAACGGTGTGATCTGCGAGGCGGTCTACCCCGCCATCAGCAAGGATCACGACGATCTGCCGATCCGCCGAACAAGGCCCGCGACGCTCTGCGGGCGAGCACAAGGCGGCGCGAGTTCGTGTCTGATTTTCGTGACGATCCCGACGAAGCC
>JAPKGY010000478.1 GCA_026647385.1 Phycisphaerae bacterium
CAGAGCCGGTCGCCAGGGTGTCGCCCAGTTCCTGCTGGCCGGTGGTTTCAATCGTGCCGGTGTCCTCGATCTGCACGCTGAGTTTGGTGGCCGGGATGAGCCGGTTTTCGACATCCACTGCTTGAATATTCGTCCTGGCGGTGATTTCGGTTTCGACTTCGATACGGCTCTGGGCAGGGGTGAACGTTACGACTCTCCGCGGATGAGTCGCCGCGCGCGGGCGGTGCATCGCCGAGCCCGGTTGGGCGGAGGACGGGGTCGCGGATCGTACTATCGCGATTCCGGATCGCGCAGGGCAAGCGGAGGTCGGAGAACCTCGCTCATCACGAATGCCCGACGAAGATTGTCCACCGTCATCTTGTCGACCAGCGCGATCGGGGTGACGCCGACCTCGACCGCGATGGGACGAGGCGCCCCCGGGGTGGCCGTCGTGACCGGGGTGGTGACGGCCTCGGTCTTCATCTTCTCGATCGCCTTGCCGACAACCGCGGGTACTCGCGGTTCAGCCTCGGCCACTCGCCCAACCTTGCGAGTCGCCACTTCCTCACCCAGCATCCTCGGTCGCGGGCGATCGTCCTCGTCTACGACGGGCGGCCTGACCACCTTCGGCCGACGAGCCGGGACCGGAACGGGACGACGGGCGGGAGCGCCCGGGGGCAGTTCCATCACCGGCGGCGTGCGGACCGGCGGTCGCGAAGGTCTTTCCGGCTGCCGCGGAGCGCGCGGCTGGGTCTGCTGGGTCAGGATCTCGCGCAGTTTCTCGAAATCGGGGACACGCGACTCCGGGGGCATCTCCGGCGGGCCCATCCGGCCCTGCTTTTGTTTCGAGGCCTCCTGCTTCTTCTTGATCCACTCGGCCAACGCGCCCAGACCGCCCAGCAACAATATCGCGATGACGTACGCCAACTCGCCAAAGTCGGGTGAGCCCTGGCTCAGGATGAGTGTTGTGGTCAGCATGATCGCCCTCTCTTCGGGCCGTTGGGCGACTCGACACACCCTGGAGTCGCTTGGCGACCTTGACCCCTCGCTTCCGCTCGGGGCTCCGATCCTGCTCGGGGCTCCGATCCTGCTCGGGGCTCCGATCCTGCTCGGGGCTCCGATCCTGCTCGGGCTCCGATCCTGCTCGGGGCTCCGATCCTGCTCGGGGCTCCGATCCTGGCTCGGGGCTCCGGTCCTGCTCGGGGCTCCGGTCCCGCATCGTGGACACGAACGGGGTCGCGGCGCAATCCATTCTTTCTCGCGCCGCCGGATTCAGGTCTCCGTACCGCCCGATCAGGTCTTCGCGTCGCCCTGATCCGGCTTTCCGCCGATGGCGTTCCGCATGGTGGTATCCGCCTGGATGTTTCGGAGCCGGTAATAATCCATGATGCCCAGGTTGCCGCTGCGGAAGGCCTCGGCGATCGCCCGCGGGATCTCCGCCTCGGCTTCGACGACCTTGGCCCGGTTCTCCTGCACGAGGGCGAGCATCTCCGCCTCGCGGGCGCGGGCCATGGCGGCTCGCTTCTCCGCCTCGGCCTGGAACCGGCGTTTGTCGGCCTCGGCTTGGTCCGCCTGGAGTTGGGCGCCCACGTTCACGCCGACGTCGACGTCGGCGATGTCGATCGAGAGGATTTCAAACGCGGTGCCCGCATCAAGCCCTTTGGCGAGCACCCGCTTGGAGATCCCGTCGGGATTCTCGAGCACGTCCTTGTAAGTCATGGCTGAACCGATCGAGGTGACGATGCCTTCTCCGACGCGGGCGATGATCGTTTCCTCGGTGGCGCCGCCGACCAGCCTTTCGATGTTCGTCCGCACGGTCACGCGGGCCCGGGCCTTGAGCTGGATGCCGTCCTTTGCGACGGCGTCGATACTGGCCTTGCCGCTGGCCGAGCTGGGGCAGTCGATGACCTTCGGGTTGACCGACGTGTGGACCGCCTCGAGCACGTCGCGGCCGGCCAGGTCGATCGCACAGGCCGTCTTGTAGCTCAGATCGATTCGGGCACGGTCGGCCGCGATCAACGACGAGATCACGTTCTGCACGCGTCCGCCGGCCAGGTAATGCGTTTCGAGATCGTTGGTGGTGATCGGCAACCCGGCTTTTACCGCCCGAATCTTGCTCAATACGATCGTCCGGGCGTCGACCTTTCGCAACCGCATACCGATCAGTTCGGTAATTCGTACGTCCGCATGGCTCATGAACGCCTGGATCCACAAGCCGATCACCTGAGCCACGAGGGCGAGGAACACGAGGGCCACGATCACCACGATGATCGCGAAAACCGTGCTCCAGCCGATGAACGAGCTATCGACCGCCAGCAGCATCCCCGTCAAGCCGTCACTGAGCATGGCAGATCCTTTCTATTTGAGTAAATGCCTCCGGTCCGTGTCCCCGTCTTGCATCCGAATTCACGCATCCGTTTTCCGCTCGTCGGCCGGCGGCTGCGGGGCAGCGACGGGCCTGACACACAGGGTTCGGTCGATCAGTCGTATCGCCTGGACTTCGACGCCGGCTTCGATCACGCCGACCTCGGCGGTACACTCGATGCGTCGCCCGTCGAAGAAACACATCCCCACGGGCCTCAACAGCGTGGCCGACCGCCCCACCTTGCCGACGAACCGACGGAGATCCTCGACGGGCATGCGATCCTTCTCGGTCAGCACGGGATTGGGCGGCGAGATCCGCCGGCCGATCGGCGTGCGATGCCACATTCGGACGCTCATGTAAAGCCCGACAGGCAGCATGATCAAGGCGCCGATGAGGCCGACGGTGCCCGCCGTCGTGTTGATCTGGTAGGTCTCGTAGATGCCGAAACCGAGCATCCCCAGGCCGGCCAACCCGATCATGCCATACGCGGGCAGGAACAACTCGAGGATCAGCAGGACGATGCCCACCACGTACAGGATCAGAATACCCAGCCAGTCAGCCATGATGCCATGTTACCTCGATCAGGCCCGCGCCGCACGGCGGACAACCACGCGAACGCCGCGGCGTTCGATGACCTCGATGCTCGCGCCCGCCTCGATGTAATCGCCTTCCGCCACGACGTCAACCAGATGATCGCCGAATCGCCCCTTGCCGGCCGGCCTCAGCAGCGTTTCGGCACGGCCTACGTCCCCGACCGACACGATGCCCCGGTACGGATCGTCGGCCTGAACGGCGTCGTGGTCCGGATTCGGCGCGATCATCGTGCCGGCGACCGGCACGCGGTGAAACGTCTTGGCGATCAGGGCGATTCCACCCATCCCGATGATCAAGCCGCTGGCCAGCGAGTACAGCCCCTCCCTCAGGTAATCATAGGTCAGCTCCATCTGGGGCCATTCGAACCCCCGCTCCGGCAGCCCCGGCTCGGGAGGTACGAACGATGCGATCAACCCGATCGCCAGGAGGGCTATCCCCAGGAAGCCGGCCACGCCAAAGCCCGGCAGAACGAACAACTCGACCGCCAACAGGATCAGGCCGGCGATGAACACCAGGATCTCCCAGGTGACGGTATACCCCGCCATGTAAGGCGCACCGAGAAACAGGACCAGCGCGATCAAGGCGACCGCGCCCGGCAAACCCAGCCCCGGGGCCTTGAACTCCGTGTAGGCGCCCATCAGCATGAGGATAAACAGGACGCTCCGCACCATCGGCGACGCCAGCCAATCGATGACCGTTTCCCAATAGGTCATCTCGATCTTCTCGATGCTCCCGGTGATGTTGAAATACGCCCGCAGGTCAGTCACATCGTCGATCGTCGCCTTGGACAGGCCGTAGGCCAGAGCCTCCCGATCGCGGAGGGTCAGCAACTGGTTCTCGTCGTCG
>JAPKGY010000479.1 GCA_026647385.1 Phycisphaerae bacterium
ATCGAGTACGCCGAGGGGCACCAGGGGAGGCTGACGGTTTCGATATCCGGCAAGGGACTCGTTGTCACGGACCATACCGGCGCGGGCGGGACCACGGTCACGGCTTTAAACGGATCCTTGGCCACCCGGGACCTGGGGCTGCTGGACGGGTTCGATGCCGGCGGGCAATTGCGGACGCGCGACCTGATTGCCGGGCTGAACACGGTACTGCTCGCCTCGCTCAAGGGCGGCAGCGGCCTGGCGACCGGCGCGCTGGGCTTCTCGCTCCGCGACGGTACGACGATCGGGGCTCTCGATCTCTCGCAGGCCCAGACCCTGGCGGACGTGATGCAGGCGATCAACGCGACGGGCAAGCTGGCCGCCGAAGTGGACTCGGGCGGCACACGAATCCGAATCCGGGATCTGACAAGCGGCAGTGGGTCGTTTTCAGCGTCGGGCGAGATGGCCACCGCCCTGGGTCTGGCGTCGAACGGCGACGGGCAGTTGCTCAGTGAGGACCTCCAGCTTCAGTACATCGCCGAGTCGACGAAGCTGAGCGATCTGAACGCCGGCAAGGGAATCGCGTACGGGAGGCTGAGCATTACGGCTGCCAGCGGCACCCGGAAGGTCCTGACGCTCAATCCGGATACGGAGAAGACGATCGGGGACGTCATCGACGCGATCAACACGTTGAACATGGGCGTCGTCGCCCGGATCAACGCCAACGGCGATGGGATCGAGCTTCAGGATATGACCACCGGGCCGGGCAAACTGACGGTGACCCAGGAGGGCAACGGAACGACGGTCGCAGACCTCGGGCTGACCGGTACGGCGGACGCCGGCGGCGTCCTGACGGGCTCGTTCGCCAAGACGATCGAAGTCAGCGCGTCGGACACGTTGGACAGCCTGGTCGCGAAGATCAACAGCGCCAAGGCGAACGTGATGGCCAGCGTGGTCAGCAGCGGGGCCCCGGATGCGCCCTACCAGTTGATTCTGACGTCGCGGACCTCGGGCTCCAAAGGGCAGGTCGTCTTCACGACGGACATCCCGTCGCTCTCGCTGGACACGCTGGCCAAGGCCCAGGACGCCACCGTGGTGGTCGGCGACCCCAACTCTCCGAACGCGGTCGTGGTCAGCAGCAGCAGCAACACGCTGAAGGACGTGATCCCGAACGTCACGCTGAATCTCCAGGGCACGAGCGATCGGCCTGTGACGGTCAACGTCCAGCGCGACGCCGAGGCGATCGTCGAGAACGTCAAGAGCTTCATCACCGCGTTCAACGAGATCATGGACAAGGTGGACGAGCTGACCAAGTACGTTCCGGATACCCAGGAGAAGGGAATTCTCTTCGGCGAAAGCACCGTGCGACAGATCCAGGCCCGGCTGTACAGTCTGGTGACGGCCTCGGTCCATCGCGATGGAATGAGCTACAACAGCCTGTCGGAACTCGGAATTGTGGTGGACTCGACCGGCGGCTCCGCCCGGCTTTCGCTCGGGCGCACTCTGGCGGATGGCACGGTCATCGATGGAGAGGACAGGCTCCGCGAAGCCCTCGAAACCGATCCGGAGAGCGTCAAGAAGCTGTTCAGTCTCGTGGAAGTGGTGAAGGTGAAAGGCAAGGAAAAGCCGTCCTACGTCGGAATCGCGGCCAGCCTGAACCACGAACTGACTGTGATGACCTCGTTCGGCGGGGTCCTGCCGGAGGAGAACGAGTTGCTTCAGACCCGGGTCGACCAGTTCGACCGCCAGGCCCAGGCCATGCAGGGCCTGCTGGACATGAAGGAGGAGCGACTCTACGCCCAATTCCAGGCTATGGAGAAGGCTCTGGCGGACATCCAGTCGCAGCAAACCGCCCTCTCCTCGCTGGCCCAGTTGGCTGCGTCGATGTCCTCGTAGCGGTCCGATAACCATTCCGACTTGATTGTCAGAGGATCATGGAGCGGGGGTTGGCGGCAACCGATAACAACAGCGGCTATGGATAACCCGACGAACGAATACCTGCGAAACGCCGTGATGACCGCAACGCCGGAGCAGTTGCAGTTAATGCTCTACGACGGCGCGATCCGTTTCACGCGCCAGGGGAGCGAGGGTATTCGCCGGGAGAAGTGGGAAGACGCCTTCAACGGCTTCAACCGGGCGCAGAAAATCATTCTGGAGCTGATCAACGCCCTGAACTACGACATTGACCGCGACTTGTGTACCCGGATGGCGGGTTTGTACCAGTTCATCTATCGCAAGCTGGTTGAAGCCAGCGTGGACCGCAGCGTGGCGGCGGGCGAGGAGGTGCTCGGGTTGCTGGCGTATCAGCGGGAAACGTGGGTTTTGCTGATGGAAAAGCTGCGTCAGGATCGCGAGGGCCAGGGTGCCGCTGGCAAGTTGGGCGGTGCCGCGGCGTCTTCCGGTGACTCGGCGCTTCGGCCGGAGCACGGGACGCTCTGCCTGGAGTGTTGAGCCGTTTTCTTGACCCCCCATTTCAAGCTTTCTATATTCCTAGTGCCGTTTCGGGCTCGACCGTTTCGTTGTGGTGCGGCCATCTGGGCTGCACTGTGCAGGCAAGTCGCCCCGGCGACTCACCTGCGGAGAGGCGCCTGCACCACAAGGGCCGGGCGAAACGGGCTTACCGGAAACGGCACCAGCAAATGCGCCGGGCATGTTGGAAACGGTTTTGGGCCGGTGGTTGGCGATCCCCGTCTCGAATCGAGGGGTAGGCGCGGCGTGGTCCTAGTCCGGGCGTATGAGGGGCTACCTGGATCCGTCCAGAGGAGAGGTGCTATGGGTCAGCCCGCGATGAACGCTTCGGGAGCGAATCCGGTCTGCAGGCGGTTCGGCTGCGGCTGCGGCTGCGTGCCGCGGGTCCTGACGGCTGTCGCGATGCTGGCCGGCACCGGCCTGGCGCTCGCCCAGGGCACCCGGCCCTCGGCCGGCGTCTCCGGCACCCAGGCCGCCGAGGCGACATCGAGTCTCGAAGGCATCTCCGGCGTCAAACCGGGCATGACCGTGGAGCAGCTTGTGGAGGCGGGTTCCGCAGCGATCGCGGCGGGTCGGATCGAGGATGGCCGCAAGGTTTTGCTGGCGGCCGTCGCGGGCGACGGCAAGAACCTGCGGGCCTTGAGCACGCTGGCCTTTGCCTACGAGCAATCGGCAGAGCACGCCCGGACCCAGGGGACCGGACTTCAGGCGACGGCCCAGGTGGACCGGTTCATCGATCAGGCGGTGGACGTGTACCTGACGGCTGGTGCGGTGGCGGTGGAGCGGGAATTGCCCGGCGTGGCGGAACAGTTTTTCAATCGGATTCTGCTGCATCGGCCGGGTAATCCCGGGGCGTTGCTCGGACTGGCGCGGATATATGCGCGCACGGATCGGCGCATTCAGGCCATCGACCGTTACAAGGATTACGTCGCCTCGGCCGAGGGAAGCCGCGACGCCAGGGGGCATTTGGAACTCGGAGAGTTGTACCTGGACGGCACGCATTGGCGGCTGGCCCTGGAGCAGTTCCTGCGGGCGCAGAGCCTGCGGCCCGGCGACGCGGACGTGGATATGGGCCTGGCTCGCGCGTATTGGAAGGGCGACCGGATGGCGGAGGCCATGGAGTACGCCAAGAGCGCGTGCGGCAAGGCTCCCGGAGAGGCGAAGTATCCTCACCTTCTGGCTGAGCTGTATCTGGCTCAGCGGAACGGAGAACAGGCCGGCATCGAGGCCCAGCGGGCGATCGAGCTGGCCCGCAAGGCCCTGCAGGCTTCTCCGGAGAACCTGAGTCTGATGGAGGAGCTCGGCGGGTACTACGAGGCCTACGAAAAAGCCCT
>JAPKGY010000048.1 GCA_026647385.1 Phycisphaerae bacterium
GCCGCCCGCCATCCGCGCGCCCGCTGGCACTGCTCCGGCCCGGTAGGCCTGGACCACATGATGGCCGACCTCATCCTCCACCGCGTCGCCCACTGCGAACAAAGCAACTACCAGTGCGACAATTGCCCCGAGAGCCCCGCTCACCATCGATCTCCCCCTGATCGTTCAGCGGCAGATTCAGGCCCATGCCCGCCGCGATATCCCGGTACCGTCGCATGCTCTCGGGAGAATCCTCCTCGCCGTCCGGCTCACACGCGATCTGGTATCGCAGCAAAGCATAGCGGCGGGCGGCTGTGGCGGCTTCGTCGTGCAGGAAGAGGTGCAGATCGAGGAAGTCGTACTGCCGGCCGTGAACTTCATCGAGCGTCGCCTCGAAGGCGGGGCGCATGGCCTGGAGCATTGCGTCCACCGTCTCAGCGTATTCGGAGAGAAGGACCGTTTCCGTGATCGTCTCATTCCAATCGTCGATGCCGAAGAGGCAGTAGTCGGTGAAGACGTGTTCGATCCGGTTCGTCGAGGCCCGGTCAGCGAGAGGCCAATCGACGAGATGGTACGTGCGAGGGACGTCGGCCGCGGATGCGAAGGTGCCGGCGGCGGCGATTTCCGCGGGGCCCTGCTCCGGGGCAGCGGTCGCGGGTTGCGATTCGGTCCAACGCGCGGCCCATTCGGGCCGGAGGGGGTAGTCCGCCGGCTGGGTCGACGGCGGATACTTCTTGGGCCCGGCCAGCGCCTCGGGCGGCAGCGCTTGGTCGCGGACGAGGTGAGTCTCGCGATAGATGCGGCCGTCGCCCTCGATGCGAGTGACAACCTTGACCGGAATGGCATTGCAGCCATCGGCCCCGATCAGGAAAGGCACGATGGCGATAAAACCGGCGATGCCGAGGCGTACCGATAGGGCATGACGCATCAAAGGCCTCCAGTCAAAGGGGCAGGTATCAGCGGCACATCCAGATTATACCACTGCCTTACCCGACGGACGCAAGCGCGGTTCCGATGGAGGTCTCGCGCACGCGGAAGCACGCGGCGCTGTTGATCGACAGACCTGGGCGGTAGTGGTAGATCTCGATGGGCTCGAGGTCCGCCTGGTCGGCGGCTGCCCGCAGGTCGGAGGTCCAGATGGCACCGCGGCATTTGGGCTCGCGGCGGAGCATCGCGCGGATGAGTCGGCGGCCCCAGTAGGTGACGCTGGCACGGTTGTAGAAGGAAAGGATGACGTAACGGCGGGCCAATCGTCGGGCCTGCTCCAAGACGATTGCCCGATCCTCGGGTGTGCGGCAATGATGGAACAGCCGCCAGACCAGCACGATGTCGACGCTCGCGGGCCTCATCGGCGGGTTGGCCAGATCGCAGCAGAGGTCGCCCAGGACGTGCTCGCTCGGGCCCAGTTGCCGGGCGTGGGCGACCATGCGGTACGACAGGTCGGCGCGGATGAGCCGGTGGCCGCAACGTGCGACCAACTCGCTGAAACGCCCCGTGCCGCAGGGCAGATCGAGCACCGTCGCCCCCGGCACGCACAGGCGAAGCCATCGGCCAACCAGCGCATCCTCCTGGTCGTAACGGCGGAATCGCGTTCGGCTTCGCGACCGCGCGTAGCGGGTCTCCGCGTCCGGGAGCTGCCAATGCTCCGCATACTTTGCGAGGCGCGAACCTTCGCTCGTCGTCCGCGCATGGTTTTTCAGGTCGGTAACCATCCGCCGGTGAATGTAATCCGACAAGCCGCGATCGGCAACCGGGGGCGCCGGCGACGCCGCGGGCGAAGTGGACGCCGTCGGCGGAGACCTGCGCGGGGTGCCCGACCGCATTCTGGAGACGCGGCGTCGCAGGTGCTATCATGCGCCCTCATTACACAGCGGTCGACGGTTTACGCTTTTTCGGGAGCAGAATCATGAAATCACGATTCACATGGACGGCGATCGTGTTGTTTTGCGGGGCGGCGGCCTGGGCGGCGGATGTGCCGCGGACCAACCTCGTGTTCATCCTGACCGACGACCAGGGCGCGTGGTCGACCGGTTGTTACGGCAACCCCGAGGCCAAGACCCCGACGATCGATCGCCTGGCGAGCGAGGGCATCCGGTTTCGGCGGGCGTTCGCGACGATCCCGGTGTGCTCGCCGAGCCGGGCCACCTTTCTGACCGGTAGAATCGCCTCGCAGCACGGCATTCACGACTGGATCGCGCTCGAAAACACCGGTCCGCGCGCGCGATATATCCTCGATCGCGAGGTATTGCTGAGCGACGCGCTCGCCGGGCACGGCTATACGTGCGGCCTGGTGGGCAAGTGGCATCTCGGAGACAGCCTGCGCCCGCATGCGAGCTTCTCCTATTGGTTCGCGATGCCGAAGGGCTCGGACGTTTACAACAACACGCCCATGTGCTGGAACGGCAGGATCGAGGAGGTGCCCGGCTACATCACCGACCGGATCACCGACCACGCCCTGAAGTTCATGGAGGCGAATCAGCATAAGCCCTTCTTCCTGTTCGTGGCCTACGGCGCGCCGCACAGCCCGTGGAAAGGCCACCCGCAGGACCTCGTCGATGAGTACATGAAGATCCCGTTCGATTCGATTCCGAAGGACCCGGTGCATCCGTGGTCGGTTACCCCGAGGAACGCTCACGGGCATAAGGGAACGCTCGCCCAGTACTTCGCGGCGGTCGGCGGGGTGGATCGCAACGTCGAGCGGATCCTCAAGCAGATCGACGATCTGAAGCTCGCGAACAATACGCTCGTCGTTTATTCGAGCGATCAGGGTTTCAACATCGGGCATCACGGCCTGTGGGGCAAGGGCAACGCCTCCAACCCGCGGAACATGTATGACACCTCGATGCAGATTCCGTTGATCTTTCGCCAACCGGGGCGCGTGCCCAAGGGGGCCGAGACCGACGCGTTGTTCAGCTCGTACGATTTCGTGCCAACCGTGCTGGACTACATGGGCTTGCCGCCGTCGCCGGGACGAAACCTGCCGGGCCACAGCTTCGCAAAGGTCCTGCGCGGCGAGGATCAGCAGGGACCGGCCGACGCCGTGTTCGGCGAATACGGTCGGGCACGGATGATCCGGACGGATCGCTGGAAACTCGTCCACCGGTGCGACGGGGGGCCGGACGAACTGTACGACCTGCACGCGGACCCCGACGAGAAGACCAACCTCATCGACAAGCCGGAACACCGCAAGACGATGATCGGCCTGCGCGATCGCATCTTCCGATGGTTCAAGACGTACGCCGAGAGCGGAGCAGACCCCGTGGGCAACGAGTACCTGAGGCCCGCGGATATGGAGTGAAGACCTGTGGGCGCAAGCAAGGGGTGGAACAAGACTGACTTGAGAAAGGGGAATCACCGATGCGCAGTATCAAGAAGAGGACCTTGCCTGTGTTGAAGCTCAGCGGCGCTCTCATGGGGCTGGCATGTCTCATGGGGCAGGGCTGTCCGTCGGGCGCCGCTCCGACCTGGACGGCGGATCCGTATGGGACGTGGAGCGCGGGGTTGAAGATCGTCGCCATACCCGCGGAGGAGAACCCGAATCCCAATGGACTCAAGGAAGGCGATGCCTCCGTCGAGACCTGGACGTTCGCCGCGCAGGGCGATCAAACGGTCCTCACGATCGCAAGCGGATCGACCTGGGGCCAGGCCATCGGGACGCTGACCACGACCGGCAACAACTTCCAGTTCGTGGGTGAAAGCAGCGCACTCGACAGCCTGGGTATCCATATGTACATCACCATCGACGGTGTCTTCACCGGCCCGAACAACTTCGAGGGCACCAAGCGGACGGACTTCTACTCCATCACCGCCGTCTGGTTGGGTATTCCCCCGCAGTTCGTCGGATTTGAGTCTGCCTCAGTTATGGCTCAGCGCGGCTGATGGTTTGACGGACGAGCCTTCGCAAGACGGCCAGGTTGACCCGATCGAGGTCCCGGCCTCGGGGGTCGGTGCCCTTGGGAGTTTCGAGGATCATGGGGATGCCGAGGAACCGGGGGTCGGTGACGACCCGGCGAAAGGCGCTTCGGCCGATCTCGTGTTGGCCGATCGCGCCGTGGCGGTCACGGCGGGAGCCGACGGGCCTGAGTGAATCGTTCATGTGGAAGACCATGACGCGGTTCAGACCGACGGTGCGGTCGAGGGCAGCCAGGGTGGCCGCGTAGCCTTCGTCCGTGGTGATCTCGTATCCGGCTGAGAAGATGTGGCACGTGTCGACGCAGACAGCCAGCCGTTCGGGCTCGCGCACCTTTCCAATGATGTCCGCCAGATGCTCGAAGCGGTGGCCCAGGCACGAGCCCTGCCCGGCGGTGGTTTCGAGGATGGTGCGGGCCGTCAGGCCGGGCGTGTGGTCGTGGATGATGTCGAGGGCGGCCGCGACTCGTTCAACGCCCCAGGATTCGCCCTGGCCCAGGTGTGAGCCCGGGTGGAACACCAGACCCATGACGCCGAGTCGTTCGCAACGGAGCAGTTCATCAGCGCAGGCGTTGATGCTCCGCTTCCAGAGCGATCGGTCGGGCGAAGCCAGGTTGATCAGGTAAGTCGCGTGGGCGACGACAGGCGCAACGCCGGCGGACCGGCGGGCGGCCTGCCATCGCGCGATCTGCTCGTCCGCCAGCGGCGGCGCATGCCACTGCCGCTGGTTCTTGACGAAGATCTGCATGCAATCGCAGCCGACGTCGACCGCCCGTTCAAACGCGTGGTGCAACCCACCGGCGATGGACATATGCGCGCCGAAGCGACGCTGGACGGGAGGGAGTTCGGCGGATTGGCGGAAACGGCGTAGGCCGGAGCTTTCTCCATTCTCCATTCTCCACTCCCCGTTTTCGGCTACTCCCCAATGATTTTGATGAGCACTCGTTTCCGCCGTCGGCCGTCGAATTCGGCGTAGTGGATCTGCTCCCACGGGCCGAAGTCGAGTTTGCCGGCGGTGATGGCGACGACGACCTCACGGCCCATGATCTGGCGTTTGAGGTGGGCGTCCCCGTTGTCCTCGCCGGTGTTGTTGTGGCGGTAGCGGGAGATCGGCTCGTGCGGGGCGAGTTGCTCGAGCCAGTCGTCGTAGTCGGCGATCAGGCCGGGCTCGGCGTCGTTGATGTAGACGCTCGCGGTGATGTGCATCGCGTTCACCAGGCAGAGGCCCTCCTTGACTCCGCTGTCGCGGACCGCCTGCTCGACCGGGTCGGTAATGTTGACGTAATCCCGCCGGTGGGGCGTGTTGAACGTCAGTTCCTTGCGGTAGGATTTCATGCGAAAGCCTCCTGTATCGCCACGGCAAGTCATGTTAGCACATGCCGCTGAAGCTGGGTATGATTCCCACACGCACCCCGCACGGCGGGGGGCTTGAACCGGAGCAAGACCGCATGAGTCAGATAAACGCGAGCGCTCTGGCCGATACGGTTCGTAAGATCGTGGATTCGACGCCCGTCCTGGACATGCACACGCATATCTACGCGCCGGCGTTCGGGCCCCTGCTGCTCTGGGGAATCGACGATCTGCTGACGTATCACTACGTGGTGGCCGAGCTGTTCCGGGTGGCGCCGCTGCCCTACGAGAAGTATTGGGCCTTGAGCAAGGCCGACCAGGCGGACTATGTCTGGAAGCACCTGTTCGTCGAGCGATCGCCCGTTTCGGAGGCGTGCCGGGGCGTCCTGACGATTCTGCACGCGCTGGGGCTGGATACCTCAGCGCGCGACCTCGCGGCGTTGCGGCGCTACTTCGCGTCGCTGACCGTCGAGCAATACACCGACCGGGTCTTCGAGTTGGCCGGCGTGTCGAGCGTGGTGATGACCAACGATCCGTTCGACGATCTCGAAAGGCCGGTCTGGGAGAAGGGATATCCGCGCGATCCGCGGTTTCAGGCGGCGTTGCGGATCGATCCGTTGCTGAACGACTGGCTCGGAGCCGCCCGGCGTTTGAAGGAATGGGGCTACGACGTGCGCGGCGACCTCGGTCCCCGCGATGTCGATGCGGTGCTGCGGTTCCTGGCGGACTGGGTCAAGCGGATGCAGCCGCGGTATATGGCCGTCTCGCTCCCGCCGACCTTCGCGTTGCCCGACGGCTCGTCGTGCGGCACGCTGATCGAAAAGTGCGTGCTGCCGGCGGCCCGCGACGCGGGGATCCCGTTCGCGACCATGATCGGCGTGCGGCGGGCGGTGAACCCGCACCTGCGTCTGGCCGGCGACGGCCTGGGCCGGGCCGACGTCCAGGTCGTCGATCGGCTGTGTACCCGGTTCCCCGACAACCGATTCCTGGTCACGATGCTCGGCCGGGAGAACCAGCACGAGCTGTGCGTGTCCGCCCGCAAGCATTCGAATCTGATGGTCTTCGGCTGCTGGTGGTTCGTCAACGTGCCGAGTCTGATCGAGGAAATCACGCGCATGCGGATGGAACTGCTCGGCCTGTCGTTCGTGCCCCAGCATTCGGATGCCCGGGTGCTCGACCAGATTATCTACAAATGGTCGCACTCGCGGTCGATCCTGGCGGACGTGCTCGCGGACAAGTACCGAGATCTGCTCGACGCCGGCTGGTCCGTGACCGAGCAGGACATCCGACGCGACGTGCGGATGTTGCTGAGCGGCAACTTCGAGCGCTTCTGCGAGAGCTGACGAACGCACGATCGAGGCTGTGGACGCTGTTCATCTCCTGACGTAGCATGGCCGACGGAAAGGTTGACACACGATGCTGCGCATACGCGTTCTCCTCGGGACATTGATGGTGTTGGCATTGGTCGGTTTGGTGGCGGCGGACGCTTGGATCTCGCGCAATCTGCCCAATCAGCCGATGGCTGACGTCATCGCGAGCGGCCAACTGGCGATCCGGTGCTGGGGCTTCCCGACGGTTGCCACCGCGGTTGTCCTCGCACTCTTTGCGGCGCTGGAGTTCGGAGCCATTCTTCGCCAGGCAGGGCATCAGCCGGCCGCCGCCTGGGCGGCTGTCGTCAGCGCCGGGCTGATCGCCCTGCCCTGGATCCAGACCGCGCTTTGGCCGACCACCCCGGCCTTCGTGGCTGCCGATCTGTCCCGGCCGGTGACGACGGCCTGGTTGACCGGTGGCCTGGTCTGCACTTGCCTGCTCGTCCTCGCTCGGCGCACCACGGCCGGGGCCGTGCCCGCCATCGCCACAACCCTGCTCATCATTGGCTTCGTGGGTCTGTTGGGCTCGTTCCTGGTCCAAATTCGGTGTTTAATCCCCGGCCCAGCGGGGGCGGTGCTTGTGTTTTACACCGTTTTAACCATAAAGTCTTGTGATATAGGGGCTTATCTCCTGGGTCGCGTTTTCGGCCGAACCCCCTTGGCTGCATGGCTCAGCCCCAAGAAGACGGTTGAGGGGTTCATCGCCGGCTTTATCCTGGCTTGCCTGGTGGCTCTTGGCGGCATGGGGGCGTGGGGGGTATGGGGGACGGCAAGCCTGGGAAGAGTTCCCCTCACTATGGCGCAAGCTATTGTTTTTGGGGCAGTTATGGCGGTTGTCGGCCATCTGGGCGACCTCACCGAATCGGCTTTCAAACGCGACGTGGGTGCGAAGGACAGCGGAGCGGTGGTACCGGCGTTCGGGGGTTTTTTGGATATCCTGGACTCGCCCTGGTTTGCGGCGCCGGCCGCCTGGTGGCTGCTGACATTTTTCGGGCAGGGGAGATAAAATGGTAGAGTCGGATACCGCACCGCCCGAGGGGCATGGGTATTCGAGGCGCCGTCGGCAGGGGAGAGACGTTCCCGGCCGGCACGGACGGCCAGGTACCTGCTAGGTTGGAGTACTGAAGCAAGTTGGAACTCACCATTACGCTGGAGGACGCGGGCAAGCGGGCGGCCCTTTTCGGGTCGGGTGACCGGCACCTCCGACTCATCCGGGGGGCGCTGGGAGTTCAGATCGCAGCCCGGGAATCCTCGATTCGGCTGTCGGGCAACACACGGGCGGTCGGCCAGGCCGCGACCGTGCTGGAGCAGATGCAGCGCCTCCTTCGCGACCGGGAAGAGTTGGGCGACGAGCAGGTGGCTGAAGCCATCGCCCGGGCCACGCGGATCGGCGATCCCGGGGCGTTCAACGGAGACGCGATAGAAGTTTATGCCCCTACGCCGGTCGGCCCGAAGACCGCGGGCCAGAAGGCTTACGTTCAGGCGATCCGGCAGCACGATTTGGTGTTTTGTCTGGGGCCGGCGGGCACGGGCAAGACGTACCTGGCCGTCGCCATGGCGGTTTCGATGCTCAAGGCGGGATGCATCCAGCGGATCATCCTGGTTCGGCCGGCGGTCGAGGCGGGCGAAAAGCTGGGCTTTCTGCCGGGTGACATGCAGGCGAAGGTGAACCCGTATCTTCGCCCGCTGTTCGACGCGATGGCGGACATGATGACGTTCGACCAGATCAAGCGACTGATGTCGAACGACATGATCGAGGTGGCGCCGCTGGCGTTCATGCGCGGCCGGACGCTCAACAGCAGCGCGATCATTCTGGATGAGGCGCAGAACACGACGTGTTCGCAGATGTTGATGTTCCTGACGCGGATGGGGCATCGCAGCAAGATGATCGTGACGGGCGACGACAGCCAGGTCGACCTGGATCACCCGGAGTCGTCGGGGCTGACGGACGCTCTTCGCCGGCTGAGCGGATTGGACGGCATCGCCTTTATCCGGCTGGACAAGCTGGATATCGTGCGTCATCGGCTGGTGCAGGATATTGTGAACGCGTATGCGAACGGGAAGGCCTGAGGTTATCGGTCGTCGCCGGGGCGGAGTTACCCGAGCGGTCCCGGATGACGATGATAGAGGGATGAACCGGGGACGAGTGAGGCGCGGATCGCCCGGATCATCCGGAGTCGCGGGCTGAGAGACGAGTGTTGAAACCGAAGGCGACAAGTCGAGCCGAGACCCGACGCCAGGAGGCCAAGCGTCTGCTGGTCGAGCAGCGCGGGACGGTCTGGCAGCGGGTGACGCGTCGGGTTCGCCCCGCGGTGATCGTGATCTGGGGCGGGTTTTACCTTGCGATTCTCGCGATCATGCTGGTCGGCGAGACGGCGATGCCCTGGCGTTTACACCAGGAGGTCACCACCGACGTGACCGCCCGGGCCGCGTTTGAGTTCGAGGACAAGGCGACCGCGAAACAACTGCGGCAGGAGGCGGCTGCGCTGGCGCCGGACGTGTATGTCCAAAACCCTGCGCCGCTGGTGACGATTCGGAATCGGCTGACCGAGTTGCTGGCGGCGGCGAAGGCGTCGGGGACTGATGGGGCCAAGCTGAAATCGCAGTTGGCGGAGAAGGGCTGGTCGTTGGGCGACGAGGCGATCGCCCTGCTGCAGCAGTACTCGGCGGACCCGGCCAAGGCCGCCCTGTACGATGCGGCGGCGGTGAGACTGGTGGAGGATCTGGGCCGACGGCCTCTCGTGCAGGAGCCTGCCCAGCCGGTCAGACAGGGGACGCCGCGCACGGCGATCCTGCGCTCGGAGGAGGGGGGCCGGACGCAGGAGACGGAGGTGGTGATCAACCGGCTCCAGTACGTGAGCGACGCCAAGACCCTCTCGCAGACGGCGACCCAACTGGCGGCCGGCCACTTCGCCGAGCCCTTGAGGCCGGTCGTCTCGGAGCTGATCGTTCGAACGCTGGGCGGGCCGACGGGGAAGGATCCGGCGGCCTACGCGCCGCTGTGGCGGTACGACCCGGTGGCCACTCTGGATGGGATCAAGCAGGCCCAGGACCAGGTCAAGGCGGTGATGATCCATCGCGAGCCCGGGGACCTGCTGGTGCGGGCGGGCACGACGCTATCCGCCGCGGAGATGGAGCTTCTGGCGCGGGAGCATGAGGCCTATCTGAAGGCGCGGCGAACCGATCCCGATCTGCGGCGGGAGAACCTGCTTCGCCAAGCGGGCGTCGCGGCGCTGGTCCTGGCGGTGACGCTGGGGATCGCGGCCTACAGCACTTTTTACCAGCGGCGCATTCCAGAGAATGCGTCCCGCTCCCTGGCGCTCGCCCTGC